>NZ_JABXEM010000299.1:0-12995 GCF_013372595.1 Myxococcus sp. AM011 | reverse complement strand
ACCCCATCCGCACCAGCCCGCCCCCCGCCGTGCTGGCCCTGAACGTCGACAGCTTCAAGAGCCGCACGTCCAACACCGGCTTCTTCATCCGCAGCGCGTGCGACACGTAGAGCGCAATCGCCCCCACGGCCACCAGCGCCATGCCCATCTGGATGTGGACGGGCACCAACCCCACGCCCAGCGTCTCCGCCGCGCCAATCGTCAGGGTGATGGCCACCGCGGCGATGGCATACCCCCGCCAGTCAAACGGGCCCGGGTGCGGCTGGGGCAGCTCCGGCACGAAGCGCGACACCGCGAGCATGCCCAACAGGCCCACCGGCACGTTGATGAAGAAGATCCACGGCCAGTCCGCCACGCCGAGGATGAGGCCCGCCAGCGGTGGACCGATGAGCGGCCCCACCAGCGCCGGCATCGTGAACCAGCTCAGCGCCGACACCAGCTGATCCCTGGGCGCCGAGCCCACCACGATGAGCCGCCCCACAGGCGTCATCAGCGCGCCCCCCAGGCCCTGGAGTGTGCGGAAGATGACGAGCTGGGGCAGCGTCCGGGAGAAGCCGCACAGCACCGAGGCGATGAGGAACACCCCCATCGCGAGCATGAAGACGCGGCGGGGACCGAAGCGGTCGGCAATCCAGCCACTCGCGGGCGCGAGCACCGCCAGCGCCAGGATGTAGGACGTCAGCGCGAGCTTGAGGTGGATGGGGTCCGTGCCGAAGGCCACGGACAGCGTCGGCAGCGCGGTGGACAGCGCGGTGGAGTCGACGAACTCCATGAACAGCGCGCTCGCCACGGCGATGGACGCGAGCCGGGAGCCTCTGTTGGCGGACGCGGGCGGCGAGCCAGGTGGAGAGGAGCCAGGGGAGTCGGACACCCCTCTTCTATGCACATGTGGCCCCGCGCCTGTCACGCTCGACGACACTCCGTCCGGGGGCCCCCCTGCTCCCGAAGGAGCCAGGGAGGCGGGCATCGGGCCCTGGCTCGCCGGGGCAACGGCCAGGGCGCGAGGGACTCGTCAGGCCGGTCGCTCCAGTTTCCCATCCGCGTGGCGCGCGAAGCGGCCTTCCTCGCGAGGGTGCACCGGGTCGTCGCTCTTCCACGGCCACCCGCCGAAGCCCGTGCGCTGGTAGTCGCTGAACGCCTGTTGAATCTCCTGGCGGGAGTTCATGACGAAGGGGCCGTGCTGCACCACCGGCTCGGCGATGGGCCGGCCCTGGAGCATCAGCAACTCCGTCTCGTCGGGGCCGTTCTCCAGCACCGCGTCCACCTCCGGACGGAGCTGCACGACATGCGAGGCGGGGATGGCGCGGCCCCCCACCTTCAGCGCGGAGCCCTTGAAGAAGTACAGGAAGCGGTTGCTCCCGCGCGCGGCGGCGGGCAGCGTCCAGCGCGCGCCCGGGGCCAGCTTCAGCGTCCAGATGGCCACGTCCGTGTCGGCCCGCGCGGCCCACGACCTGGGCGGCGGTGGCGGGGCCTTCACGTCGCCCAGCGTTCCGGCGACGAGGGTGACTTCGGTGGTGCGCCCCGCCGCATCCCGCGCGACGTGCCGGGGAATGACATTGTTCCACAGCATGGAGAAGTGCGGCGTCACCAGCTTGTCGACGCTCGGCAGGTTGAGCCAGATTTGAAACAGCTCCACCGGGTTGGGCTGGTCCTTCTTCAAGAGCGGGAACATCTCCGAGTGCAGCACGCCGCTACCCGCCGTGAGCCACTGCACGTCCCCGCCCCCGAAGCGCGCCGCCGCGCCCAGCGAGTCCGAGTGGTCCAACAGCCCGCTGCGGACGACAGTCACCGTCTCGAAGCCCCGGTGCGGGTGCTGCGGGAAGCCGGGGACGACGGTGCCGTGGTACATGTTCCAGCCGTCCCGGCCGTCGAAGTCCTGGCCGAGCTGGCGGCCCGCGAGCGACACGGTGGGTCCCATCCGCTCGTTGCCCGTCGGGTAGGCGTCCACGTGGTGCACGCAGAATAGGAAGGGGTCTGGCGTGGGCCAGGGCATCCCCCTGAGCGGGCTCAGGGCCATGACGGCGGGTTGCTCACTTCCCTGCTGCTGACTCATCCCCTGCTCCTCTGACTTTCCGTTGCTCCGCGAGCAGCTCGCGGCCGACGTGGCCCCCGCCACCGCGAGCACCTTCAGCGCCGCTCTCCGACTGACCTCATCACCCAAGGGCCACCTCACGCATGACGCCGTCTCCAGGCTGTAATCCTGGCATGAACGGGGCGCATCCTTTCATGTCCCCGGGCCCGCCAGCCCGCTCATCCCTCCTCCCCATACACGCGGGCCCGGACTTGCCGTAGGGTGCGCCCGCCTTGAACCCCTCCCCGTCCCTCCCCGTGTCCCAAGAGCGCGTGCGCGCCATCGACTGGCTGCGCGGCATCGCCGTGCTGTTCATGGTCCAGACGCACTCGCTGGCGCTGCTCACCCCGGAGCTGCGCAAGAGCGTCTGGGTGGGCCGCCTGCTCAAGGTGGACGGGCTGGTCGCCCCCGCGTTCATCTTCTCCGCCGGCTTCGCGCTCGCGCTCGTCATGGTGCGCAGCGCCGCCAGCGGTCGCCTGCGCGAGCGCGTGCCCAAGAACTTCCGCCGCACCTGCGAGGTCCTCCTCGTCGCATCCCTGGTCAACTGGGCGTGGTTCCCGTTGCTGAGCGAGCCGAAGTGGCTCTTCCGCATGGACATCCTCCAGTGCGTGGGCCTGTGCCTGCTGCTCATGCTGCCAGGGGTCTCCGCGCTGGCCTCGCGGCCTCGGGGACTGGCGGGGCTGAGCCTGGCGCTGGCCTTCATCGTCTTCGCCGTGGCGCCCTTCGGTGAGCACGTGCCCGAGCCCTTGGCCACGCTCACCAACAAGTCCTCCTTCGCGCCCTTCCCCCTGCTGCCATGGATGGGCTTCGCGTGGCTGGGCGCGTTCGCCGGAAGCCTCGCGGGCGCATGGGGCCGGCGTCCCCTGGCCGTGGCGCTGCTCATGCTCGTCGCGGTGGGCGCCATCGCCGCGGCGTCGGGAGACTTCCTCTTCCAGCTCTACCCGCACCACCGCTTCTTCGTCTCCAACCCGTCGAACTCGGCGGCCCGCTTCGCGTGGGTCTGCGCCGTGCTGCTGGGGCTGATGGCGCTGGAGGCCCGGGTGCCCGGGGACCATGCGCCCTCGCGGCTGCGGCGGTTCATCGAGGTCTTCGGGACGTCGTCGCTCTCCGCCTACTTCTTCCACGAGATGCTGCTGTTCTACCGGATTGGAGGCGTCTTCTCGTTCCAGCGCTTCTGGGGAGACCGCAGTGGCTGGGGCCAGTACTGGCTGCTCACCGCGGCGCTCATCGTCGCCACGTGGATGTTGTGCCTGGCGTGGGACCGGCTGGAGCACCTCGTGCGCACGGCGCTCCGGAGCCTGGGCAGGAGGCTGCGTCCCGCCGTGCCTCAGTGAGCGTCGGTTGAGAGGCGCTCGAACGCGGAGATGACCTCCGGCGGAGCCTGGACCAGTTCGATGAGCACGCCCTCGCCGCCGTAGGGGAACTGCTCGTTGCCCTTGGGGTGCACGAAGCAGATGTCGAAGCCCGCGGCGCCCTTGCGGATGCCTCCGGGGGCGAAGCGCAGGCCCTGCGCTTCCAGCCACTTCACCGCGACGGGCAGGTCGTCGACCCACAGGCCCACGTGGTTGAGCGGCGTCTCGTGGACCCGGGGCTTGCCCTCCGGATTGACGGGCTGCATCAGGTCCACCTCCACCTTGAAGGGCCCCGCGCCGGCGGTGACGATGTCCTCGTCCACGTTCTCCCGCTCGCTGCGGTAGGTGCCATGAGGCGTCAGGCCCAACAGGTCCACCCAGAGCTTGCGGAGCGGGGCCTTGTCGGCGCCGCCGATGGCGATCTGCTGGATGCCCAGGATTCGGAAGGGTCTCGAGGTCTGCATGGGCCTGGAACCTACCGGGAAAAATCGCGGGAATAGACCCATTTGTCAGGTCGTGCGTTTCGATGCGGCGCCTGTTGATTCCGTCCCCCGGAGAACACATGTCCCAGACCTTCCTGAAGCGCCGTTTGACCCAGTGGGGAAGTGCCCTGCTCGTCGCCTGTGTCCTGCCGGCATGCTCCTCCTCATCCCAGAACGAGAAGCAGGGCCTGAGGGCCGCCGAAGCGCGCCCCACCGCCCAGGCCAACGCCGAGGCGGCCCCGCCTCCGAGCGCCTCGCCCCAGGACTTCGCCGCCGACGAGGGGAGCACGGACCAGAGGAAGACCGCGGCCGCGCAGCCCAAAGAGGACCGGGCCATGAAGGCGCCCCGAGGCATCGAGGCGGAGATGATGCGTGCGGCACCCGCCCCCGAGCCCATGATGGCCGCGCCCGCCACCGCCACGCTGGGAGGAGGCGCGGTGGCCGGTGGCGTCATCGGAAGTGTCCAGGGTCCTCCGCCGGCGAAGCCCTCCCGGATGGCCCCCACGAAGAAGCTCGAGGCCAGCGCCCGCCTCACGGAGAAGGACCTGGACGGGGTGGACACCGGTGGCCCGCGGCAGGGCAACACCTTCGAGGCGTGGAAGCCCAACGCCTTCACCGAGACGAGCAAGGACCCGCTGTCCACGTTCGCCGCGGACGTCGACACCGCGTCGTACACGGTGGCCCGCCGCTACCTCCAGAACGGCAACCTGCCGCCCTCCTCCGCCGTGCGCGTCGAGGAGTTCGTCAACTACTTCAAGTACCGCTACACCCCGCCGGAGACGGGGGCCTTCACGGTGCACCTGGAGGCCGCGCCGTCGCCCTTCGACTCGAAGCGCCACTTCGTGCGCGTGGGCGTGCAGGGCAAGGTCGTCTCGCGCTCGCAGCGCAAGCAGGCGCACCTGGTGTTCCTGGTGGACACCAGCGGCTCCATGGCGTCGCAGGACAAGCTGCCGCTCGCCAAGGAGGCCATCAAGATCGCCGTGAAGAACCTCAACGAGAACGACACGGTGGCCATCGTCACCTACGCGGGCTCCACGCGTGAGGTGCTGGCGCCGACGCCGGCCACGGACGTGAAGACCATCCACGCCGCGCTGGACACGCTCCAGTCCGGTGGCGGCACCGCGATGGGCACCGGCATGGAGCTGGCCTACAAGCACGCGGTGAAGAAGGCCTCTGGCAAGGTCGTCTCCCGAGTCATCGTCCTCACCGACGGCGACGCCAACATCGGCCCCACGCTGAGCCCGCAGGCGATGCTGGAGAGCATCCACAAGTACGTGGCCGAGGGCGTCACCCTCACCGCCGTGGGCTTCGGCATGGGCAACTACCGCGACGACATGATGGAGAAGCTCGCGGACAAGGGGAACGGCAACTGCTTCTACGTGGACAGCTTCAAGGAGGCGAAGAAGGTCTTCGAGACGCAGCTCACCGGCACGCTGGAGGTCATCGCCAAGGACGTGAAGCTCCAGGTGGAGTTCAACCCCGCCGCCGTGCGCCGCTACCGCCTGATGGGCTACGAGAACCGGGACGTGGCGGACAACGACTTCCGCAACGACAAGGTGGACGCGGGTGAGATTGGCGCGGGCCACAACGTCACCGCGCTGTACGAGGTGGAGCTGGTGAAGGACTCGAAGGAGTCGCTCGCCACCGTGCGAGTGCGCGCCAAGGCGCCCAACGGCACCGAGGCCGCCGAGCAGTCCTTCCCCTTCGAGCGCTCGTTGCTGCGCGCCTCGGTGGAGGCCTCCTCGCCTGACTTCCGCTTCGCCCTGGCCGTCGCCTCCACCGCGGACATCCTCCGGGGCAACCCGGCCGCCGAGGGCTGGAGCCTGGCCACCACGCAGAAGCTCGCCGAGGGCGCCGCCGCTGGTGACGCGGACCGCAACGAGTTCGTCAAGCTGGTGTCGCAGGCCCGCGCGCTGTCCGGCGCTTCCGCCCGCGGCGAGTAGGCAGGCCCAAGCAGGTTGCAGGGGGAATGGGGTGGAAGGCCCGGGGGGCGCCTTCCACCCCATCGTTTTTTCGGACCGGTCCGAGGGACGCGCTCAGTACGCGACGACGGTGGGCGCCGTGGTGCTGGTGAAGAAGTCCGGGAAGGTGGCCACGTAGTTGCCGCCAGTGCCCGTCTCCCCGCCGATGCGGCCCGACTTCGACCCACCCACCGTCAGCGTCGTGCCATCCACCTGGATGCTCAGATAGGACAGGAAGACGCTTCCCGTGCCCAGGTACACCGCGAGGCCGGAGGTCCGCTCCACGGTCATCAGCTCCGGGTCCACGTGCCTGAGGCCCACCGTCACGGGCGAGCTGCCGCTGTAGTTGTTCTTCATCGTGTACCCCACGGCCACGCCCAGGTCATTGGCCGCCAGCGCCAGGCTGGGAGTGACAATGACGGAGCTGCCTACCCACGCACTCGCCGCGGGCCAGCGGCACGACTCCGTCGCGAGCCGGGACAAGGTGATGTCGTGAATGGGCGGAATCGTGCCCGCCCGGACCGCCGAGGTGAGCTCGAAGGTGCAGCCTCGGGACACCGCCAGGACCAACGCCGACTCCTGGGTGCCAGGCACCTCCTCCACTCCGCCCGGGGACTCCTCGCCACCACACGCCGGGAGGACCACCGCTGCACAAAGACAGACAGCGCGCCTGAAGGATTTCATGACGTGACGACCCCCTTGTTCGTTTGAAAGCGGCGGCACGCTAACAGTCCTGCAAGTCATTGCATCGACATTTCCGTGAACGAGGGCCAGGCACCGCGCGGACGCGTTGCGGTATCCTTCGGGACGTATGCGCCCATCCCACCTGCCCTCCCGACGTCTGCTCGTTCCCATGGCCACGCTCTTCCTCGCGTGTGGCGGATGCAGTGATGACCCCAGCGGCGGAGGAGTGCCCCTGGGCGAGGAGCAGAAGGGCATCGCGACGTACTACGACGCCACGGGCGCGGGGAATTGCAGCTACGACGCCAGCCCCAACGACTTGATGGTGGCCGCGATGAACACCCCGCAGTACGCCAACAGCGCGGCGTGTGGCCAGTGCGTGGACATCCAGGGCCCCAGTGGCAACGTGCGGGTTCGAATCGTCGACAGGTGTCCGGAGTGCGAGGCCGGCCACCTGGACCTGAGCCGCGAGGCCTTCGCGAAAATCGCCGAGATGCGCCTGGGCCGCGTGGACATCACCTGGAAGGTGGTCTCCTGCGACGTGGCCGGTGGCCTGGAGTACCACTTCAAGAACGGCAGCAACCCGTGGTGGACCGCCATCCAGGTGCGCAACCACCGCGTACCCATCTCCAAGCTGGAGTGGCGTCGCGGCGACGGCGCGTGGAAGGACGTCCCGCGCCAGGACTACAACTACTTCGTCAACGACAGCGGCATGGGCGAAGGCTCCTTCACCGTGCGCGTGACGTCGACCACCGGTGAGCAGGTGGAGGACACCCTGCCCCGCGTCATGGACGACGATACCTTCGAGGGCTCCGCCCAGTTCCGCTGATCCGGACCTTCTTCTAGAGGGCCGAGGCTCGACACACCGTCGAGCCCCGACCTCGAGAAGGCCCGGCGACTACCGACGCAGCATGGAGCGCAGCAGCTCCAGCGCCTCGGTGACGTTCTGCCAGACCTGGAGAGACTTCACGTTCTCACCCTCGCCCTGCACCGCGCGACGGGAGGCTCGCTCCAGGGGCAGCAGCACGCCCTCCACCAATTCAATCTGCCGACTCAGCTCCGCCGGAGACGGCCCGGCCACGGCGGCGCGCTGGAGCGCCTCCGCGGGCATCTGCGCGGACACGTTCACCGGCCGGTCCGCCAGCGCGGCGAGCGCCCGGGAGAGCTGCTCCATGTACGGCCCGAAGTCCTGGGCCGGCGCCTGCTGGACCACGGGCGCCTGGGAGGCCGTCGCCACGCGTTCCGTGAGCGCCTTGAGGAGCTGGGCCAGGTGCTTGAGGTACGGTGCCAGGTCGTGCGCCGGCGTGGGCGGGGCCACCGGAAGAGGCGCAGGCGTGTCCTTCACCTCGCGCCCCACCTTCGCCACTTCCAGCACCGCGTCGCGCAGGGCCTCCAGGTACGGCAGCGCCTCGGCCGTCGGGTCCTCGTTCCGATCCGCCGAGCCCTGCTGCACCAGGGTGGCCGCGTCCCGCACCGCGTCTCGCACGGCGCCGAGCTGCTCCTCGATTCCGCTGAGCTGGCCGGTGACGCGGGCCACGGGGTCGTCCTCCTTGCCCCCCATGCGCTTGACGCGCGCGAAGCCCTGCTTGATGTCCTCCCACCGCTTCGCCTTCTCCGGCGTCAGGCGTCCGCGCATCTCCGCCAGCTTGAGCAGGTTCTGCTCGGCCGCGGTGGTGAGCGTCTGGGACTCGCCCTGGTAGTGGTCGTCGATCAGCCGCTCCAGCTCCGCGTCCGTCATGGCCGCGACGAGCTTCTCCGACAGCTTGTTCATGTTGCGGTAGGAGCCCTGGAGCTTGAAGGCGGGCTCCGCGCGGAAGCGCTCATCCTGCGCCGCCGAGGCGATGTACTGCATGTTCACCTTCAGCAGCACCGACTGCACCCGGAACATCCGCTGGAAGATGGCGATGATCTCCTGCAACTCCGCCGCCGCGTAGCCGTGCTTCAGCTCGCCCGCGGGAACCTCCTCGCCCTGCGCCATGCGGAGCAGGCGGTGCGTGTCCGCCGCGTCACGCGTGGCCAGCGGCGCCGTCACCGGGTTGGAGGTCAGCGCGTTCTCCAGATAGCTCAGCGCGAACAGGTGCTCCTTCCCATCGAGAATCTCACCCAGGTTGTAGGTGTCCGCGCGGTTGGCGAGCATGTCCGGAATGCGGAAGCGCTCACCCGTCTCCGTGTAGGGATTGCCGGCCATGACCACGCAGAACTTCTTGCCGCGCAGGTCATAGGTGCGCGTCCGGCCGTTCCACACGCCCTCCACGCGGCGCTGGCCGTCGCAGAGCGAGATGAACTTCTGGAGCAGCTCCGGGTCCGTGTGCTGGATGTCGTCGAGGTAGAGCATCACGTTGTTGCCCATCTCGAAGGACAGGTTGATGCGCTCCACCTCCTGCCGCGACGTGGCGTTGGGCGCCTCCGCCGGGTCCAGCGACTTCACCGAGTGGCCCAGCGCGGGGCCGTTCACCTTGACGAAGGTGAGGCCGAGCCGGCTCGCCACGTACTCCATCAACGTCGTCTTGCCGTAGCCCGGAGGCGACATGAGCAGCAGCATGCCCATCCGGTCCGTGCGCTTGCCCTCGCCCGCCGCGCCCAACTGCTTGGCCAGGTTGGCGCCAATGAGCGGCAGGTACACCTCGTCGATGAGGCGGTTGCGCACGAACGACGACAGCACCTTCGGCGTCAGCTCCTCCAGGCGCAGCTTGCGGCGCTCGCGCTCCAGCAAGTCCCGGAGCAGCCCCCGGTACGTCTGGTATTGCGGCACGCGGAGCTGACGGAACTCGCCCAGGCGCGCCAGGAACTCATCCAGGCGCAAGGACAGCTTCCGGTCGTGCACGCGCGAGTGACTGCCCAACAGGCCTGACACCTCGGCCGCTGTCAGCGCGCCCGCGGGCTCACGGTCCAGCTTGCGCTCGGTGAGCAGCAGCACCGCCGTCTCCAGTGCGAAGTAGCCCGCGTCACCGGGGCCGCCTTCGCGCTGGGCCAGATACGCCTCCACCCACGCCTTGGCGATGAGCAGCCGCGCGGACAGGTCCTTCTCCAGCCCGCGCAGGTCCTCCTCGAAGGCGGTCCGCGTGCCCTGCCGCTCCAACTGCGCCAGGAACGCGTCGCGCAGCACCACCGCCTCGCCGCTCGTGGTGAAGCGGGGCCGGTCCACGGCCAGCTCCTCCACCAGGTAGCGCCCGGCCTGGCGCGCCTCCGCCGGCGAGTGCGCCAGCCCCTGCGCCTTGAGGAACGCCTCCACGGCCTCGCCCAGCGCGAGCCCCAGCTCGGACAGGCTTCCGACGGAGGAGAAGGTCTGCCGCAGCCGCGCCAGGCTTCGCGCCCGACGGTGCAACAGCGTCCGCGCGGCCTCGTCGGTATCGAAGGCCCAGTACAGCGAGGCCCACGCCCGAGGCACCGGCGCGAAGCGCAGGAGGCCCGCGCCCTGGTGCAGCGTCAGGAGCTTCTCCAGCACCGCCGCCGCGTCCACGTCATGCACGCCGCGCTCGTAGCCCTCGTCGAAGCGGTCCGCCGCGTAGGCGCGCACCTTCTCCAGCAACGTGCCTGCAATCACCGCCTCGTGCAGCGCGGACAGCGTCAGCCCGCCCTTGCCGTCCTCCGCGTCGGAGAGGATGCAGGAGGCCAGGTACTCCACGCGGTACACGTCCCGCGTCTCGGAGACGAGGTGCTGCTCCCAGAGGCCCTGGTGCTTGAGCAGCTCCGGGTCCTCCAGCTTCTGCGCGTAGTCGGAGCCGGTGAGCTGGAGGTAGAGCGCGCCGTCGCGCGGCACCAGCGTCAGGTCCAGTGGCTGCGTGTTGACGTTGAAGCGGTAGGTGCCCAGCTTGATGAGCGAATCGCCATCCGCGAACAGGTCCTGCTTGTCGCGCAGCGCCCGCAGCGCGTCCTGCTTGGCGGACTTGAGCCGCGACAGCACCTCGTCCGAGCGCACGCTGTCCTGGAGTCCCAGGAGCTGCTCGGAGAGCTGGCGCAGCTTGAGGATCATCGCGTCGGTGGCGAAGTACCCGTTCAGCTCGTCATCCGACTTGAACGTCTTGGAGCGGCGCTGCACGCCCTGGAGGATGCGCTCCGCCGCGCCGAAGAGGCTCTGCGCCCGACGCTGCCGCTCGTCCACCAGCGTCTGCTTGCGGGCGCCGAACGCCTCCAGCAATTCCTCGCGCTTCTGGGTGATCTGCCCGAGGAACTCGTCGAACTCCCCGAAGCGCCCTTCCAGCTCCTCCAACTGCACCGTGAGGCGCGACAGCCCCTCGTCGCACTTCTCCGGCAGGTCCGCCTGGGCCAGCGCGTTTTCAATCGCCTGCCCCAACAGCTTGAACTGGGCGCCGAACTCCGCGCGCTTCTCCCGGCTGGACAGCTCCTTGCGCTTGGCGGCGAGGCTCGCGCGCACGCGGTTGAGCCGACCGAACAGCTCGGAGATGCCCTCCAGGATGCGGGCGCGCGCCAGCGGGTCTCCCACCTGGAGCCCACCCACGACTTCACCCAGCACCGTGAGGCCCTGGGCCGTCTTCTCGATGTCCTCGCCCAGCGGCGCCAGCTCCACCGTGGTCTTCACCGGCTCCAGCTTCGCGAGCAGCTCGTCCAGGCGCGCGGCCAGGGGCTGCAGCGCCTCGCCCTTCTGGAGGAAGTCCACGCAGCCGGAGCTGGTGTTGTCGGACGCCTCCACCACCGCCTTCTCCAGGGCGTCCACGCGCCCCAGGTCCATGTAGCGGATGTCCTTCAGCGTGATGAGGTGGCCGCGCTGCTGGCGCAGCTCCGCCAGCACGTGCATGAACTCCTCGGCCGAGGTGAGCAGCTCCGGCTGCACGCGCCCCAGCAGCTTCGTCTGCGCCTTCTCCGCCTCCGCCAGCGACTCGAACGCGCGCTTCTGGAGGGCGAGCACCTTCTCGAACTCATCGATGATGAGCTCGGACGTCCGGCGCAGGAGCTCCACGGGCTCCTGCAGACCCGTCTCCGCGTGGCCCAGCCAGTAGTACGCATCCAGCGCGCGCGTGGCCGCGGCGACCAGGTCCTCGTACGTGCGGCGGTTGGGCTTGTCCGTCTTCGCGACGCGCTGAATCGTCAGCGCGTCGGAGATGCCGCGCACCAACTCCGCGTTGCCCACCTTGCCCAGGTAGCCGGGCGCCGCGGGCACCGACGCCGCGTGCTCGTCCGACACGAAGGGCGTCTGCCACACCTGCATGGGGTGCACGCGCGTGGGCTCCTGCGACGTCTCGCGGAACACCACCAGCCCGCCGTCCGCGAAGAGGCTGTAGCCGTTGCACACCAGCGGGTTCTGCACCTCCTTGCGCACCAGGTTGTACGGGAAGAGCAGGTACCGGCCCTCCTCGCGCTGGTGGAAGATGTAGAGCACGTCTTCTCCGTTCGGCGAGCGGATGACGTGCTTGAACTCCATCCCCGAGCCGGTGGCCTCACCGTCGAAGACCTTGTAGTCGCCCGTCTGGAGGTAGTACCCGCCGGGGAAGATGATGCCCTGGTCCTCGGGCAGCCGGATGCAGGCCTGGCCGATGGCGTCGATGCGCAGCACGTGCTGCGTGCGCGAGTTGAACACCAGGTAGCGCTGGGCCTTCTCGCGGAAGGGCAGCACGCGAATGAGGATGAGCGTGCCCACCTTGGCCCAGGCGAACCGCGCGTCGTCCAGCGACTGGTTCGCGTCCTCCACCGGCTCGCTGTAGATGCCAAGGCCGGACGAGGTGTTGTTCTCCACCTTGACGGTGAGGTCGCCCTTCACCGTCTCCACGAACACCTGGTCCAACACGTTGACGTGCGGGTGCTGGCCCAGCACGTAGTTCTCGCGCGTGGCCACCGTCCACTCGAAGTCGTGGGACGGGGGGAAGACGTGGTCCTTCTCTCCCTGGTTGTCCAGGTAGGTGGCGCGCCCTTCCGTGTCCAGGTTGAAGCGGAACACCTTCAAGTCACGAGCCGTCTGGCCCGTCTGGAAGATGGCCAACAGGCGAGCGTCCTTGCGCCGCAGTTGCAGGAGCTTCGCGTCCTTGTAGTACCGGTACAGCTCGCTGAAGTCCTTGATGAAGCGCGGGTCCGCCAGGAAGCCGCCCGCCTCCGTGTGCGGCACCGCGGACAAATCAAACCCGTCGGCCGTCTTCTCGAAGCGGTGCAGCGAGAAGACATCCGCGACGGACGTCTCCTTCTTCAATCCGATGAAGACGTTGTAGCCGAAGAGCAGGTACTTGCCGACGCTGACGATGTCGCGCGCCACGCAGTTGTTCTCGGTGCGCACCCGCTCGTTGCCGGTGACCGCCAGCTCCGAGCCGCCGAAGAACGCCTTGCGCCGCGCATTGAGGTCGTTCGCCTTCGCGCCCAGCACGTCCGCCTGTGCCAGGAGGCGCGTCCGGATGACCTCGTAGCTCCCCCCCTCTAGCGCCGTCTCGCCCGTGGGCGCCGCGCCCTTGCCACCGTCAGTTGCCATGAGTGCTCACCGGAAATTTAGCGGGGACCCCGCCCC
>NZ_JABXEM010000298.1:0-13033 GCF_013372595.1 Myxococcus sp. AM011 | reverse complement strand
GGGGGAGGGGGGCTGCTTCCGCGTTGGAGCAGGGCGTGGATTTCGGCGATGAGCTGGGGCGGCTTCACGGGCTTGACGAGATACGCGTCGGGCACGGGCAGGCTCGGGTCGCTGTCCGAGCGGGGCGCGTAGCCACTGACGAAGACGACGGGGATGTGCTGGAGCGTGGGCTCCAGGCGGCAGCGACGGCACAGCTCGTAGCCGTCCATGCCCTCCATGTTCACGTCCGAGAGGAGCAGATCCGGCGGCTGGCTCAGGGCCTGGGCCAGCCCCGCCTCGCCGTTCGCCGCCACGGTGCAGTCGAAGTCCCCGGACAGCAGGAGGCGCAGTGTCTCGCGCATCGTCCAGGAGTTTTCGACGATGAGGACCTTGGGCTTCACGATGCTCGGGCGCCTCCGGTGAAGGTGAAGCCCGACGGGATGCGGCCTCACCCTGGAGCATCCCCGCTCGACGCCCGCCGTAGCAAGGGGTCCGCCCCCACCCCTAGACCGAGGTACAGGAGAGGAGCCGCCTCTCCGAGCGCCTGGAGCGGCGCGTCGGGACAACCTGCTCGGGCGTGCATGCCTCGCTTCGCTTCACGCGCGCACGCCGTGAGAGGGTGTCCCGCATGGGGTGGGGATTGGATGAGTGCCCACCATGCTTCATGCCCGCGCGTCGTGTGGGTGTCGCCTGCCCGACGAGACCTGGGGTTCCCTCCCTTCCAACGGAGTGTGTCCGATACATGGAAACGTGATATTCCATCGACTTCTGGATTCTGCCGACCTTCTGGTCCCACCTTCGTGAGCGACGAAGAGAAGACAACCGTTCTAGATGAGCGCAGCCGTCCTCCGAGTTCATGGGGGGACCGCATCCGCACGCCCGTCACCCTGCCCGGTGACGCCGCTGGAGTGCGCCGCTCGCTGGAAGTGGGGATGGTGGTGACGGGGCGCTACCGGGTGGAGGGCCTGCTGGGCGAGGGCGGCATGGGCCGCATCTGGCTGGCGGAGGACCTGCACGAGAAGCGGCGGGTGGCGCTCAAGGAGATGCAGGTCCCCGCGGGGCTGACGGCGGGGAAGACGGAGGAGCTGGTGCTGATGTTCCGGCACGAGTTCTTCGCGATGAAGAAGCTCCAGCACCCGGGCACGCTGAAGGTGTTCGACTGGGGCATGACGGAGGCCGGCAACCGCTTCATCACGATGGAGGTGGTGGACGGGCAGGACCTGAGCACGCTGGCTCGGGAGGCGCCGCTGGACACGCGCACGCTGTATCGCGTGCTGCTGCAGATGGCGCAGGTGCTCGCGTTCATCCACTCGCGCCTGTATGTGCACTGCGACATCAAGGCGAGCAACGTTCGCATCACCAGCTCCGGCGCCGTGAAGCTGATGGACTTCGGGGTGATGCACCAGTTGGGCACCCCGAGCCCCGGCAAGCTCAAGGGCACGCTGGAGTACCTGGCCCCCGAGTGGCAGCGCGGCGCGAGCATCGACGGGCGCGCGGACCTCTACTCGCTGGGTGTCATGGCGTACTACCTGGTGACGCGCCGGCTGCCCTTCAAACGCAACACGCCGGCGGCGTTGCTGGCCGACCACCTGACGCGTCCGCCGCCCCGACCCTCCACGCTGGGGTCGGTGGACCCCCAGTTGGAGGAGATCATCCTGCTGCTGCTCGCCAAGGACCCGCGCGAGCGCTTCCAGGACGCGAGCGAGCTGATGGAGGCGCTCTGCCACGCCAGTGGGGAGCCGATGCCAGAGGAGCCGCTGTCGGCGCGCTCCAGCTACCTGCACGTGCCGGAGGTCGTCGGGCGCGCGGCGGAGCTGGAGGCGCTGATGAACGGGCTGGCCGAGGCGGACTGGGGGCAGTCTCGCGCGGTGCTCCTGGGTGCTCCCGCCGGCGTGGGCAAGACGCGGCTGCTCCAGGAGTTCGAACTGCAGGCGAAGCTCGCGGAGCTGCCCTTTGGCCGTGGGCAGTGCCGGGCGGAGGGACAGGCGCCCCTGACTCCGATTGCGCAGGCGCTGCGCGCGCTGATGCCGCACACGCCCACGGAGGTGATGGAGCGGCTGTCCCCGCGGCTGTCGCGGCTGCTGCCCTCGCTGTCGGCGGAGTCCGAGGGCGTGGCGCAGGTTCCCGGCGAGGAGAAGCTGGGGTTCTTCGGGGCGCTGGCGGAGTGGGTCCAGTCGCTCGGCAAGCGGATGACGTTCGTGCTGTGCTTCGAGGACCTCCACTGGGCGGACACCGCCTCGCTGGAGGTGCTCAACGTGCTGATTCGCGCGCTGCAGGGCACGCGCGGCATGGTGGTGGGCACGTTCCGTTCGGGTGAGCTGAGCCGGCTGAGCCTCGCGTTCCAGACGGTGGACGAGAAGCTCACCTGGCGCATGGACCTGGAGCCGCTGGCCGCCGAGCACGTGGGCACGCTGGTGGGACTGGCGCTGCCGGGCCTGGAGGTCCCCGAGGGCTTCGTCGCGCGCCTTCACGCGACGACGGGCGGCAATGCCTTCTTCGCCACCGAGTGTCTGCGCGCGCTGGTGGAGGAGGGCGCGCTGACGCGCGTGGGCGGCCGGTGGACGGCGGAGGAGGGATTGGACACGCGGGCCTTGCCCGTGAGCATCCATGCGGCGGTGCTCGAGCGCCTGTCGTCCGCGCCGGTGGAGCAGGTGTCGCTCCTGCGCAGGCTGGCTCCGGCGGGGCGAAGCCTGGAGCTGCCCATGGTGCGGGCGCTGGCGGAGCTGCCGGAGTCGGAGCTGTTCGCCGTGCTGGACGGCATCGTCGAGCGGCAGTTCCTCCAGGAGGAGGAGGGCCGGTACGTCTTCACGCACGACACCGTGCACCAGGCCATCTACGACAGCACGCAGGACGATGAGCGGCGGGCGGCGCATGGGCGCGTGGCGCTGGCGCTCCAGACGCTCTACTACCAGCGGCCGGACCTGTCGCGCACGGTGGGCTGGCACTACCTGCGCTCGTCGGAGCCGGAGCTGGCCATTGGCCCGTTGCTGGACGCGGGCCGCGCGGCCATGGAGGCGCAGGCGCTGCTGGAGGCGACGCTGCTCTTGAAGGAGGCGTCGACGCTGCTGGAGGCCGCGCCGGACTTCCCTGGCCGCGACAGGCTGCTCTTGCGCATCTGGGTGACGCTGGTGGAGGTGGGCTACGCGAGCGACCCACCCAGCTCGCTGGCCTTCGCGGAAAAGCTCTTCGCACACTGGGCGGCCACCGTGGACCTGGCCGAGGGCCGCAGGCTCGCGCTGGCGCAACTGGACGCGGCGTGCGCGGCGCCGGAGGAGGAGAGGCCCGCGCGGCTGCGGGAGCTGTTCCGCGAGCGCGCGGCGGATGCGCAGTCGTCGCCCGAGGACATCTTCTGGAAGCAGGCGGAGCTGCGCATCCTCCAGGCCATGGCGCTGGCGATTGTGGGGCGCACGAAGGACCTGGACGTGTTGCTGGAGCGCGTGCGGGAGGAGCAGCCCGAGGTGTCGCCGTTCCGGGCGGGCGCGCTGCTGGCTCCGGCGGTGCTCAGCGCGTACACGGGCCGCTCGGCGGGCGTGGTGGAGGCGCAGTTCGAGCAGCTCTCCCGGCTGCGCGGGATGCGCGAGGTGATGGGCCGACTGCCGCGACGCCTGGCCTGGGCGTTGGGCATGGGCGGCTACATGATGAACATGAACCTGGCGCTGCGCGGCGAGCCGTTGGATGCGCAGGCGACGCGGGACGGCTATGCGGTGGCGGAGGCCCACGGCTTCACCGACGTGCGCGCGTTCCACCTGTTCTCGGTGGTGACTCGCGCGGCGTTCACGGGGGACGGCGCGGCCTTCGTCCCGGCCTTCACCGAGAAGACGGACCTGGTGCGCAGGTTGGGCAACCCTCGGCTGATGGAGCGCAACCTGGCCATCTTCACGCCGCCCTACTACCTGGAGCGCGGCGAGCACGAGCATGTGGCCGCCGTGGTGGCGCGCGCGGAGGCGCTGGCGCGGGTGCTCCCGGAGGACCGGTGGCTGCAGTGCCACGTGCAGACGTATCAGGCGTGCCGGGACGTGTTGTTCGAGGACGCGGAGGCGGCGCGGGAATCGCTGCCCCGGGCCCTGGCGGCGGCGCGCGAGGGCGGCATCCGGATGGAGACGCTGCTGTGCGTGTACCAGTCTCGCTTCGAGCGGGAGCAGGGGCACCTGGAGGCCGCGCACGAGGCGGCGCAACTGGCGCTCACGCGCGCGGTGGACCCGGTGCTGGCGAATCCCTGGGATGAGGTGCTGGCGCGTCGTGCGCTGGCCGCGCTGCTGCCGGGCGAAGCGGGGCTCGTGCACCTTCGTCGCGCGCTCGCGCTGGCGGAGCTGACGGGCAACGTGCTGCAGGCGGGACTGGTGCATCTGGCGCTCGCGGAGCGGTCGTCCTCGGCCGACGCGGCCGTCGTGGAGCTGGGGGCGGCGGAGGCGGCCTTCACCGAGGCGCGTGCGTCGAATCTCCTGGCGCAGGCGACGTCGCTGCGGGGCGCGCTTCAGCGCAGCGCGGAGTCCCTGCAGAGCGCCTGAGAGAGGTCCTCTGTGTCGAGCGGCGCACGTGGAGCCGTTCCACCGGAGCGCGGTATGCGGAGACCCGGTGGCTTTCCAGGGGGCGCGTCGTCCGCGAGGCTCCCCCGCGAACGCGGCGCTTGAGGGCGCTAGAGTTCCACCCATGGCCCTTGCTCCCCTGCGCTTCTGTTTCGACTACCTCTCCCCCTACGCCTATCTCGCGTGGACGCGCATGCCCGCGCTCGCCGCCCGCCATGGCCGCGTGGTGGAGCCCGTGCCGGTGTTGCTCGCGGGCGTGCTCAACGCCACCGGAAACATCGGCCCCGCCGAGGTCCCCGCGAAGCGTGGCTACATCTTCAAGCACACCTTCCGCATCGCCCATGAGCTGGGCGTGCCCTTCGGTCCTCCCCCCGCGCACCCCTTCGTCCCGCTGCTCCCCCTGCGCGTGACGGCCGCCGTGGACGACCTGGAGGCGCGGAGCCGGCTGGTGTCCGCCCTCTACGCGGAGGTCTGGGGAGGCGGGAAGGGCGCCGAGACGCCCGAGCAGGTGACCGTGGCCATCCAGGCCTCCGGGCTGGATGCGCCCGCGCTGCTCGCCGCGGCCCAACGGCAGGACATCAAGGACCGCCTGCGCCGCAACACGGAAGAGGCCATCGCCGCGGGCGCGTTCGGCGTGCCCACCGTCTTCGCGGACGGGGAGCTGTTCTTCGGCGTGGACTCACTGGGCCACCTGGAGCGCTTCCTCCGGGGCGAGGACCCGTTGGCCTCCGTGGACCTGGCCCGGTGGAGGGACTTGCCGGCCACCGCATCCCGGCGCTGAAGGGGGCCCTGGGAGCGCCGGTTTCCGCTAGGGTGCCCCGGGTGGATGGGCCGCCGGTCGCCCGCCACGTTCCCAGGTGCTCACCGCATGAACGTTCTCGCCGAGCTGGGCATCGTCGTCGCTGGCCTCGTGCTCGCCATCGTCCTCCTGGCGCTCAACTTCTGGCGCGCCATCCTCTTCCTGTTCCCCCACAGCGTCCGAGTCGAGCCGGAGGCCCCGGCGGACCAGATGGACATCCCCCTGGAACTGGCCCAACTGGCCATCGAACTCCAGGGGTTGGGTTTCGTGGCGCTCGGCAGTCACGAGGAGAAGCCGCGCCTCCAGCGCGCCACGCTCTCCTACGACTGGGCCCACCCCGTCGAGCGCGTCTTCGCCACCATCTACCAGGCGGCGGACGGCGAGCCCCGGCTCTACTTCCTCACCCCCCTGACGCCGGAAGGCTTCGTCATCACCGCCGGTTATCGCCGCCCCGCCCTGGACGTCCCCGGGGTGTACCGCAGCGGTTCACTGGCGGACGCTTCGCCCGAACGCCTGCTGCGCGCCCACCTGCGCCGCATGGAAGGCGTCACCCCGGCCGGGGACTTCTCCTGGGAAGGTCGGGTGGAGGCCGGGCGTTCCTGGTATCGCGGGCTCGGCCGGAAGGAGATACGCCGGCAGAACCTGCAAGGGCTGTTGTGGACGGTGATGGCGCTTGCCATCGTCGCCAGCGCCTTCCTGGGGCGGCGCGCGTCCTGAATCCCCGCCACCCCGTCACTGCGCGCGTGCACCGCGCGCCCCTTGAGAGTAGGTAGACGAGCACCATGAAGAGCGTGTCCAAGACCGAGGAAATCTTCTTTCTTTCCGGCAAGCGCACCCCGTTCGGCACCTACGGCGGCAGCCTGAAGGACCTCAGCGCCACCGACCTCGCCGTGGAATCGGCGAAGGCCGCCTTCGCCCAGGCGAAGGTGTCCCCGGAGCTGGTGCAGCACGTCGTGTACGGCAACGTGGTGCAGACGAGCGCGGATGCCATCTACCTGCCCCGCCACGTGGGCCTGCGCACGGGCGTCCCAATCTCCGTGCCCGCCCTGGGCGTCAACCGGCTGTGTGGCTCTGGCTTCCAGGCCTTCACCACCGCCGCGGAGCTGATGCTCACCGAGCAGGCGAGCTGCGTGCTCGCCGGCGGCACCGAGTCCATGAGCCAGGCGCCCCACGTCATCCGGGGCGCGCGCTGGGGCCTGCCCCTGGGCAAGGGCAACCTGGAGGACATGCTCTGGACGGCGCTGACGGACAGCTACACCGGCCAGCCCATGGCCATGACGGCCGAGCAGCTCGCGATGGACTACTCGCTCACGCAGGAGCAGGTGGACGAGTACGCGGTGCTCACCCAGAAGCGCTTCGCCGCGGCCCAGGAGGCGGGCCGCTTCCAGGACGAAATCGCGCCCGTCACGCTCAAGGGCAAGAAGGGCGACACCGTCTTCGCCAAGGACGAGCACAACCGTCCAGAGACGACGGTGGAGGGGCTGCGCAAGCTGCCCAAGGTCTTCAAGAAGGACGGCGTGGTGCATGCGGGCGCCGCCAGCGGCATCTGCGACGGCGCGGGCAGCATGGTGATGGCCACGCGGAGCTTCGTGGAGAAGCACGGCCTGAAGCCCATCGCCCGGCTGGTGAACTGGGGCGTGTCCGGGTGCGACCCGAAAATCATGGGCATCGGCCCCGCGCCCGCCATCCGCCAGTTGCTGGAGCGCGCGCAGGCGAAGCTCGCCGACGTGGACCTGTTCGAGGTGAACGAGGCCTTCGCGCCGCAGTACCTGGCGGTGGAGAAGGAGCTGGGCCTGCCGCGCGAGCAGACCAACGTCAACGGCGGCGCCATCGCCGTGGGTCACCCCCTGGGCGCTTCCGGCGCGCGCATCACCACCACGCTCGTCTATGAGCTCAAGCGGCGCGGTGGACGCTATGGTATCGGCTCCGCCTGCATCGGCGGCGGCCAGGGCATCGCGGTGCTGGTCGAGGCGCTCTGATGCCTGCACACGACTTCCAACCGGGACGCGAGATGAGCAACGAGGTGGACGCGAAGACGGCCCGCGAGCGGGCCAAGGCCATCGCCGAGCAGCGCCGCGCGGAGCGTCGCAACCGCAAGCGCAAGTGCGTGGTGTGCGGCGTGGAGGAGAGCGACAAGACGCCGCTCACCGCCCACCCGGAAGGCATTGGACCGGCCTGCAAGGACGAGGTGTCCTGTCAGAGCCGCAGGGCCGCCGCCGGGCGGTGAACTTCCTGGGCCTCGCGTCAGTGGACGCGCGAGGCTCCTGGCCCGCGGAGCGCGGATGTCGGCTGCGCAACTGTGGGAGATGTGCCCCTGGACGTGGGGCCGGGCCTGGGTGGCCCGGATTCGCCCGAGGCCGGTAAATCGGGCCCGTTTCTTGATAGCGGAATCGTCTCGGGGTAAACGTCCAGAATCTCAGCTTAAGATTTGAGACGAGGGTCGGAATGGGCGTTACGAGCTTCACGGGAGTCAAGGTGTTCTCCACCACGCTCGCGCGTGATCGCGAGAACATGGGTGAGAACATCACCAAGTGGCTCAAGGAGAATTTGAACAACGTCGACGTGGTGGACAAGGTGGTGACCCAGTCCTCGGACAAGGAGTTCCACTGTCTGACCATCACGATTTTCTACCGCGCGAAGGCCGCCTGATTCGTCGGCCAGCAACGCGCGGAGTCGATGTTCGAGGGCGCTCTCCCGGGACCGGGTGGGGCGCCCTTCGTCGTTTGGGGTTGCGAAGCGGCGGGGGTTCCACCACCTTTGGTCGGCTGTTGAGCCCGTAGTGGAGGATTGAATGCGACCGACGCGCAGCTTCGGCGGCAGAGGTGGCGGAGGCTGGGGCCTGCCCGGTCTGGAGTCCATGTCGTCCAAGCTGGCTGTGGGGCTGGTCGCGGGGTCCGTCCTGTACCTGCTGCTGCGCTACCAGGGCGCGGCCAACAGCGTGTTGCTGCTGCTGTCGCCCAACACCGTCTTCGGCAACTTCTTTCTCTGGCAGCCCTTCACCTACGCCTTCATCGAGAGCGAGCCCATCAGCATCCTCTTCGGAGCGCTGCTGTTGTGGAGCATCGGCGGCTCGCTGGAGAGTTCCTGGGGCTCGAAGCGGCTGCTCATGGTGGCGGTGGGGTGCACGGCGCTCGCGGGCTTCGTGCTCGGCGTGGTGGGCCTCTTCATGCCGCTGCCCATGGGTTACCAGGGCGGCTGGGTGATGGGCACGGTGCTCTGGGTCGCCTACGGCCTTTCGATGGGGCGCGGGCAGACGAACTTCTGGGGCATCCCCCTGTCGGGCAACGCGTTCGCCGGCATTGGCGCGGGCTTCGTGGTGCTGCGCATCCTCACCGCGGGCCTGGCCAGCCAGTTGCCGCACGTCATCGCGATGGTGCTGGTGTTCGCCTACGTGCGCGGCGCCAGCCCCAAGCGGTTGATGCTGCACCTGCAGCACTGGCGCTTGCAGCGTCAGCTGAGGGGCAGGTCCAAGCACCTGAACGTGGTGCCCAAGAACAAGGACCGGCCGGACCGAGATCAGTTCCTCAACTGAGGCGGGAGCACGACTTCAGTGGGCCGCCTCCGGGTGGCCGTACTGCTTCAGCTTCCGGTAGAGCGTGGCCACGCCGATGTCGAGCTGCTCGGCGGTGCGCGCGCGGTTGCCCGAGTTCTGCGCCAGCACCGCGAGGATGTAGTCCTTCTCCATGTCCTCCAGCCGGCGCGGGTTGCCGGAGGGGACGAGGCTGGGCGGCGCGGCGCGGACCTCCTCGGGCAGGTCATCCCGCTCCACGCGGCTGCCCTCGCACAGGGCCACCGCGCGCTCCAGTGCGTTGCCCAGCTCGCGCACGTTGCCCGGCCAGTCGTAGCGCAGGAGCTGGTCCGCCGCGTCGGGCGCGAGGCCGGACACCTTGCGACCCAGGCGCTCCGCGGCCTCGGCGAGCAGCAGCCGGGCCAGGGGGAGGATGTCCTCGCGGCGCTCGCGCAGCGGGGGGATGCGCAGCTCGATGACGCGCAGGCGGTAGTAGAGGTCCTGGCGGAAGCGGCCCGCGCGCACCTCCTCGCTCAACTCGCGGTTGGTGGCGGCCACCACGCGCACGTCCACCTTGCGGCTGGTGTTCTCGCCCACGCGCCGGACCTCCTTCTCCTGGAGCGCGCGCAGGAGCTTCGCCTGCATGGAGGCCGGCACCTCGCCGACTTCGTCGAGGAAGAGGGTGCCGCCGTGCGCGGCCTCGAAGAGTCCGGGCCTGTCATGCGTCGCGCCGGTGAAGGCGCCGCGCGCGTGGCCGAACAGCTCGCTCTCCAGCAGGCTCTCCGTGACGGCCGCGCAGTTGACGGCGATGAAGGCCTTGTGCGCGCGCGTGGACTCGTCGTGGATGAGGCGGGCGATGCGCTCCTTGCCCACGCCGCTCTCGCCGGTGACGAGCACCGTGGAGTCGACCTTCGCCGCGCGGCGCCCCAGGTTGATGACGCGCAGCATGGCCTCCGCGCGCGCCACCATGCCCGCGGGGTCCTCCGTCACGCCCACGCGCGCCAGCGACTGTCGCTTCGCGCGCAGCTTGCGCTCCGCCTGCTTGAGCGCGTCCGTCACCTGGCCGAGCACGCCCTCCATGCACTGCGTCTCGTAGAAGCGCAGCACCTCCTTGCACTCGGTGCTCCACTCCTCGGAGGGACGGCCGACGATGTGGCACGCCGCGTCCCCCTGGCCCACGCAGCGCATCTCCGTGCAGTAGATTTCCCGCCCGTTGACGTAGCTCATGTAGCCGGACGCGAAGCCGGTGAGGCTCCAGCACACCGGATGGTCCGCGCGGCCCAGATGCAGCAGGTGCTGCTCGGCCTCATACGAGTCGCGCCACTGCGCCTCGGCGAAGGGCTCCGGGCCCTCCTCGGGCTTGCGCTCCACGCGCTCCACCCGCACCTGGCCCTGCAGCGTGTGAAGCCGTCCGCCCGCGCGACGCCACAGCGACTCATCCTTCCACGGCACCGCGCCCTTCATCGCCTCCGCCGTGCGCCAGCCGTGCGCGTAGCCCAGCCGCGTGAAGATGCCGCGCGCGGCTGTCACCCCCATCAGACTCACCAGCTCCTTGCGCAACAGCCCCAGCGCCACCGGGTCCATGAGCAGCACCCGCTGCCCCGCGAAGTGGATGAGTCCGCCCCCCGGCTCGAAGGACAGCAGCTCCCCCAATTCCAACCCGTCGAATGGCCCCGGCACGGTGTCCTGCTCCCTTCCAAAGTGATGTCTCTCTCTATCGTTTTGAGAGGACCCGTGCACGTCAGGATGTTGGAAGTTCGTCATTTCAAGGGGTTGGAATGAGCTGAGCCCTGGTCCTGGGGTTGCAGTAGAAGGCGCCCATCATGGGAGACGGACTGGACAGGCGGGAGGTCTTGCAGGGCGCGGCGGCGGCCGGCGTGGCGGGCGTCCTGAATGCTGGCACGAAGGGCGGGCGGGCTCCGGCGCTCTTCGTGTCACACGGCTCGCCCATGGTGGCGCTGGACGCGGACGCATATCCGCGCGCGCTGAAGACCTTTGGCGAGAGCGCGGCGACGGTGAAGGCCCTGGTGGTGGTGTCCGCGCACTGGGAGACGCCCGGCGAGGTGCGCGTCACCGCGAGCGCGAAGCCTCCGCTCGTCTACGACTTCTACGGCTTTCCTGAAGCGATGTACCGGCTGCGGTACGCGGCGCCAGGCGCGCCGGACGTGGCCTCCGACGTGGTGGCCAAGCTGGGCGCGGCGGGGCTGAAGGCCGTCGCGGATACCGAGCGCGGCCTCGACCACGGTGCGTGGGTACCGCTGCTTCATACGTTTCCACAGGCAACGTTGCCGGTGGTGCAGGTGTCGATGCCGCTGGGCGCGAGCGCGGCGGACGTGGCGAAGATGGGCGAGGCGTTGCGTCCCTTGCGCGCGGAAGGCGTGCTGTTGATGGGAAGTGGTGGCATCGTCCACAACCTGCGCCGCGTGAATTTTCATGAAAAGGATGCGTCCCCGGAGCCGTGGGCGCGGGCCTTCGACACCTGGGTGGCGCGGAAGCTGGAGGCGCGGGATTTCGTGGGCCTCCAGTCATGGTTGGATGCACCGAATGCGCAGCTCGCGCATCCGAGAGCCGAGCATTTGTTGCCGCTGTACTTCGTCCTCGGAGCCGCCCTCCCCGAAGACCGTCTCACTTCAGTTTTCGAGGGCTTCCATCACGGAACCTTGTCCATGCGCAGCTTCGCGCTGCGCGCCTGAACCCGTAGTTCATCGAGGAGCACACCCCTATGAAGACGACCCTGAAGAGCGCGATTGCCCTGCTGGTGGCCCTGCCGTCCCTCGCGATGGCTTCCACGTGGGATATTGACTCGGCCCACTCCGGCGCCGATTTCTCCGTGAAGCACATGATGGTGACGAACGTGAAGGGCGCCTTCAGCAACGTGAAGGGCACCATCAACCTGGACGACAAGGACGTCACCAAGTCCACCGTCGACGCGACCATCGACGCGACGACCATCAACACGGGCGTCGCCAAGCGTGACGAGCACCTGAAGGCGCCGGACTTCTTCGACACGGCCAAGTACCCGACCATCACCTTCAAGTCGACGAAGGTAGAGGCGGCGGGCGAGGGCAAGCTGAAGGTCACCGGCAACCTGACCATGCACGGCGTCACCAAGCCCGTGGTCCTGGACGTCACGGGCCCGGCGAAGGAGGCCAAGGACCCCTGGGGCAACATCCGCACGGGCGTGTCGGCCACGACGAAGCTGAACCGCAAGGACTTCGGCCTCTCGTACAACCAGGCGCTGGAGACGGGCGGCGTGGCGGTCGGTGAGGAAGTCACCGTCAACCTGGACCTGTCCCTGACGAAGAAGGCCGACGCCGCGGCTCCGGCCCCGGCGAAGAAGTAGTCGTCGCTTCGGTCATCGACGCTGAATGAAAGAGGGGCTCCCACGGTGATGTGGGAGCCCCTCTGTCGTTTCAGGGTGTGCCGCGTGCCCTTGGGTCGCTCAGCCTTCGGCGACGGCCTGCACGCTGGAGCGGTAGATGAAGATGCGGGCGGTGTTGGTGCGCTGGTCCGCGGGGACGACGAAGAAGCCGGGCGTCGTGCCCTTGAAGTCCTGCGAGAAGCCAGCGACCTGGCGTCCGTCGTTGAAGGTGACGCGAATCTTCTGGCCCTCGGCCTGCGGCTGACGTGCGCCGGCGGCGAGCATGAAGAAGATGGCCTTCACACGCTTGCCGGGAATCTGCTCCGGCGCGTAGCCGCTCTGCTGTTCCAGGGAGATGACCTCGTCGAGCAGGTCCGCGTCGCGGATGGTGCCGCGCTTCACCTGGCCTTCGACGGTGTGGATGATGACGCGATGCTCACCCTCGATGAACGAGGTGATGGAGTCGGTGTGCATCGGCGGGACGACCGCGAAGAGCGGCTCCCGTGAGGCGGCGACCGACTGCGGGCGCTCGGCCACGGGGGGCGTTGCCAGCGGGGCGCGCGCGGAGGGGAGCGCGGTGGCCGCGTGGGAACTCGGGCGGGCCGCTGGATCGGGGAGCCTGAGCGCGGCGCTCATCACGGCGGCGGCCATGGCGGTGGCGGCGAGTAGAGGATTGACCTCCGGAGGCTCGACGGCCTCTTCCACCAGCTCGATTTCGGCCAGCTCCTGTTCCTGCTCGAGCTCGGCGGGCACTTCCTCCGTCTCGAGCGGCGCGAGCGACGTATCGAACTCGGGCTCGGCGGTGGAGAAGTCGGTCACCGGGGCGCCGAACGGCTGACTGTCCTGGGCCTGCCAGGGGG
>NZ_JABXEM010000297.1:0-13084 GCF_013372595.1 Myxococcus sp. AM011 | reverse complement strand
GATATACGAGGGGTGGGAAGGGGCCGTGCCTTCCCGACGAAAGCCCTTCGACATGCTCTTCGAGCCGACGCGCCTGGTGGCTTTTCTTCTCGCGGGACTGGCCCTCAACCTCACGCCAGGGCCCGACACGATGTATGTGCTGGCCAGGAGCATGGGACAGGGTCGCGCCGCGGGCTTCGTCTCCGCGCTGGGCATCTGCGTCGGCTGCCTGTTCCACATCGCGGCGGCGGCCTTGGGACTGTCGGCGCTGCTGGCGACCTCGGCCATGGCCTTCCTGGTGGTGAAGTGGGTGGGCGCGCTCTACCTCGTGTGGATGGGCGTGCGGATGCTGCTCAGCAAACAAGGGCCGGAGGCGGTGCGGGGACTGCAGCCCGCGAGCCTGTGGCGAATCTTCCGCGACGGTGTCGTCACCAACGTGCTGAACCCGAAGGTGGCCTTGTTCTTCCTGGCCTTCCTGCCGCAGTTCGTGGACCCGACGCGAGGCTCCCCGGGCCTGCAGTTCGTCCTGCTCGGGCTCTTGTTCGACGTGACGGGGACCTTGTGGCTCGCGTTCCTCGCGGGCGTGGCGGGCGCGTTCGGAGGCTGGCTGCGGCGCAACCCGCGCTTCGCTGCGTGGCAGCAGCGGGTGACGGGGGGCGTCTTCGTCGCGCTGGGCGCACGGCTGGCGCTCCAGGAGCGCTCCTAGCCGGCGCCACGTCGCTGCCTTCAGCGGAAGATGGCGGCGCCGAACAGGTAGAGGGAGTAGCCGACCCAGGGCAGGAGCACGAGCAGCGTCACGAAGTTCAGGCCCGCGGCCCAGACGGGGAGACGCGAGCGCTGGTGCCGCCAGGGGAGCGCGAGCAGCGAGCCCCCCGCGAGGATGGGCATGGGCAACAGGTTGATGGCGGCCACCTTGGCGCTCACAAGGCCCCAGGCGCGGAGCAGTTCTCCGTCGCGCAGCAGGGCGACGAAGCCGTCGATGCGGCCGGGGAGTCTCGAGTACTGGAAGGGGACGGTGAAGCCGGTGAAGAACTGGCGCACTCCCTCGCCGGCGCCGAGGCACGCCATGGCGACCCCGACGAGGAGGGCCCAGGGCAAGAGGATGGTGGCCATGTGCAAGACGACGTGGAGCCGGTGGAGGCGGTTCTCCACGGGGGCCTCCGTGGATGCATCGTCTGGCGGTCCGTCGAAGCGCACGGCGCTGACCAGGGGGATGAGCGGATGCACGGCCCACTGGATGCCGCCCAGTGACAACGTGATGAGGCGAGGGCCAGCGCCCAGCTTCACCAGGGTGGGCCTGACGCCGAACGAGCTGGCCACCGCCGCCTGACTCAAGGCCCAGAGGGCGGTGACGGCGTAGGCGAGCATCCAGAGCCAGAAGAGCAGGGCGGCACGTTCCATGGGCGTGCCCCCTGTCTATCACGTGGCGCTGGAGGGGTTCACCGCGCCGGGGTCAGCGGCAGGGGCTGGAGATGTCCGTCGCACTCACCAGGTTGATGCTGATGGAATTGCTCCCCGAGCGAGTGGGATAGGCAATCCTGTGGTTGCGCCCGGTTCCCTTGGGATTCGCGAACGCCGCGAGCCGGTAGGTCAGCGCTTCCCTGAAGGTCACGCTGGGGTTGGAGGCCACCACGCTTGCGCTGAAGCGCCAGGCCGAGACGGTCTCGATGGTGAAGGAGCTGCGGGCCAGCGAGGACAAGGTCTTGACCCGACCGCCGTAGCCGCCGTCGTACATCATGGACCACCACCGACCGAAGTCCTCGGGCGGGTCGTTCTGGGAGTTCCAGAAGTCGCGGTGGTGGACGCGCCACCGTGCGACACCGGAGCTGTTGCTGCTCTGGTTCAGGAGCGCCCAGGCCTCGATGGAGCGTGCTGTCGGGCCGTGCGCCGCGGACCAGTAGTTCGGGACGCAGCTCCCCTCCTGGACGTACTTCACATGCAGGGGCATGGAGATCTGCGCGCCGACTCCCGGGCCATTGGTGGTCCCCGGGCTGCTGTTGAGCAACGCCACGTTGCGGTTGTTGGTGCACTCTGTATGCAGGTCGAACTGCCAGAAGCCCTTGGCATTGTCGACATTCACCATGAACGTGCCGGGGCTGAAGGTGGCTTCTTGGACGCGGATGACGACGTAGTCGACGCTCGTCTTGCCATTCTCCCGGTACACGTAGAACGAGCTGGTGAAGCCATACTCGATGTCCTGGGTTCTTCCGCTCGCAGCCGCCCAGTCGTCGTAGTTGGTCAGGCGCGAGCTGAAACTCCCGTTCAGCGTTCTCATCCCATACATGACGCCCGAGGGAGGAATCAGCCCAGGGCCTCCCACCGAGCGCGGGGTACGTGTCCGGTGCGATTCGAGCAGCGAAGCCCAGTCGCGTCGCGGGCCCTCTTCGTCGCGCGCGAGGACAGGCGGTCTGGCTTGGGTGGCCGCCGATGGCCTTCCAGTGGAGGGCGCTCCGTCGCCATCACCCCCTTCCTGGACCTGAGCGTCTTCGACGTGCTCCGCGCCACCGAGAGCGGTGATGGAGTAGCAGGAGGGGGTGGCGGCGGCCATGTCACGTGAAATCATCAGGGCCGTGGCCTCGCCGTCGACCTGGCACCCGACGATGCCCGAAAGCGCCTGGTGGGCCGCTGCGTCGGGATGGCTGAGCACCAGCATCTTTCCCGCGTCCAGGGCGGTGCGCAGCAGGGACTCGTACTGGTCGGGCTTCGTCGTCGCGCAATCGACCCAGAGGACCTCGGCGTGCTCCAAGCCGTCCTTGGCGTTCTTGACGGAGACCTCACCCACGTCCTTCAGCGCGTTGAAGTCCTTTCCTGTCGCGGCCCCGGTGAAGAGGATTCTTGGTTTCGTCCGTGTCGTCGATTCCATATGTGCATGTCCTCCACGTCGTGAAACTGCAACCAGGCCCCGACGGTCCACCCGCCGTGGCCACAACAGGCTCAGCGAATGACGTCCGTCGGGTTCACTTCATCCCGGGCAGGAGGAACTGCTCCGCGTGCAGGTAGCTGAACGTGTACCCGAGCGACGTGCCGAAGGTTCCCCCCAGCGTGAGCGCGACGAGCTTGCGCATGCCCTCCATTTCGAGCTGCATCGTCGGCCCTCCCGCGACGTTGTAGGACGCCCGGCGCAGGCCATCCGCCAGGCCATCCAGGTCATCCAGCGAGCGGGCCACGCGGCTGAGCGCGGCCTTGCCGCCAGAGGCCACCACGCTGCCCAGCGCCCCCGCCGCGCCGCCGAACACCGCGGCGAACGTGAGGTCCGCGCCCAGGGGCGCGCCCGCCACGGCGTTGCCAATCACCTGGCTGGCCATGCCGGACACCACGCCGCCAATCAGGTCCGTGCCCGCCCTCAGTCCAACGTTGAGCAGGCTCCGGCTCGCGAGGTTGAGCCCTGTCGCCGCCAGCTCCCCCACCGCCGAGAAGCCTCCGGCGATGGCGCCCGCCGCCGCGCCGATGCCCACCTGGGCTCCCCAGTCCGCCCAGCTGAACTCCTTGCCGGTGGCGTT
This sequence comes from Myxococcus sp. AM011, assembly GCF_013372595.1. Lineage (NCBI taxonomy): Bacteria > Pseudomonadati > Myxococcota > Myxococcia > Myxococcales > Myxococcaceae > Myxococcus > Myxococcus sp. AM011. The sequence continues at coordinate 9,605 of NZ_JABXEM010000297.1, read as the reverse complement.
GGTGCTGATGTTGTACGCGAGCCCTCCCAGGCCCGCGCCCACCAGCCCTCCCACCGCCATGCCCACGGCGAACGCGGCGACTCCCTGCATGCCCGGGACGAACGACAGCGCGATGCCTCCGGCGATGAGCGCGATGTCCACCGCGTAGGAGACAATCTGCTCCCAATTCTTGGAGAACCAGTCGGGCAGCGTGTTGGTGAAGAAGTTCTTGATGCTGCCGAACAGGCCGAAGCCCGACGGGTCGATGAGCGTCATCGGGTCATTGAGGACGTAGGCGTAGCGGTTGTACGCCCCCATGTGGTCCTCGGGCGCGCCGAGCTGCGTGTCGGCGGTGATGAAGCCTCCCAGGAGCGGGCTGTAGTAGCGCGAGGACGCGTAGTAGAGCCCGGTGCTGTCCAGCTCCAGCCCGGAGTACTTCCGCCGGAAGTCGTCGCTGCCCGAGCGCAGGCGTGGCGTTCCGAACGGGTCGTAATCCATGGCGCTCGCCACCTGACCCCGCTCGTCCGTCACCAGCGTGGTGCTGCGCGTGTTGTTGACGTGGAAGTAGCGGGTGCCCGGTGCCGGCACTCCCGTCTGTCCTCCGGGAGATGTGCCCGACTCCACGACGGTGACGGACGCGACGAGCTGCTCGCCATCCATCAGGTAGCGCGTGTGCTGGCGCGCGCCATTGGAGAAGGCCACCACCTCGTAGCAGGGCGCGACGTAGTACGTGGTGAGGTCAGGCTCCGCCTTCTTCAGCCGCCGTCCGTCCTGGTCATAGGAGAAGCGCACCTCGCCCACCTGCTGGAGCCGGCGCTCGCCGTCGTAGCCGAAGTGGGTGGTGAGGCCCTGGTAGCGCAGCTCGACGAGGCTGCCGTTGGCGTCGTAGCGCGTGTGCAGCGCGTCCGAGCTGGAGGGGGAGAAGCCGCCAGAGATTTGATGGCCCGTGCGCTCCAGCGTGAGGCCCGCCTTGCGCGTGAGGCTGCAGGCGCCGTCATAGGCATACTCCTGAAGCCCGTAACCGCCGCCCTGCGCCTTCAGCAATTGGCCCAGGGTGTCGTAGGTGAACGTCTGGTTCTGGGGAGCCTCCAGCCTGTCTCGGATTGCGCCCACCTGCCAGAAGGCATCCCACTCCAGGGTGCTCGCCGCCACGGGCCGCTCGTCCTGGCTGAAGACATCCTGGGTCAACAGGTGGCCGTCCGGCGTGTACGTCCAGGCCGTCCTCACGCCATTGCCATACCGGGCCACCGCTGGAGCGCCGGTGGGGGTGAAGTCAGACTGGACCAGGTGCTCCTTGGCGCCCTCGGTCATCTTGAGCAGGCGTTGGAGCGCGTCGCGGTGGTAGAGCACCTCCGTCCGGGCGGCGTCCGGGTAGACGATGCGGGAGAGCAGCCGCGTGGGCGTGAAGTCCTGGCCCAGCACATACGTCGTGCCCTCCAGCGTCAGCTTCACGGACGTGGTGTTGCCCTCCGTGTCATGGCCATACACATACGCCGTCCCGTCGGGCAACTGGACTCCCGTCAGGAGCCCGAGCGAGTGGGGACTGCTCTGCTCATCGTAGGTGTAGTCCGTCCGCTCGCTGCCCACCTGCTTCGACACCATGCGCCGGAGCGCGTCGTGCCGGAAGGTCGTCACCAGTCCGGCGCCATCGGTGTGGGTCCACTGCCGTTGCTCGTCCTGGTACGCGTAGCTCTCCCGCGTGAAGGTGGTGCTACCCGAGCGGGTGGTGATGGCGGAGTGCCGGTCCAGGCCGTCGTAGGAGAACGTGGTGTCCACCTTGGGGTCCGTCGCGCTCAAGCGTCGGCCCGCGGCGTCGTAGGTGAAGCGGGTGGTGTTGCCCCGGCTGTCCTGCAGCTCGTCCAGGCACTGCGCGTCTCCATGGAAGCCGTGGGTCAGCGTCCGGGTGCGTGGCTCCGGGGACGTGGCGCCCTCGGTGAGCACGACGCGGTTGGCGCGCGGGTACTCGTAGGCGGTGACGTTGGGGGAGGTGCCCGCGCCGGACGTCTCACGGCGCACCACGCGCTCGTATTCGTCGTAGGACAGGGCCTGGGCCCGCTTGGGGGTATCTCCGCTGAAGTAGGGGAGCGACTGCTCCACGGGCTGGTCATGCGCGTCCAGCGCCGTGTCCTCCAGGATGGCGCGGCCCACGAGTCCGCCGCTCTCCATGCCCTGGTTCACCGTTCGCGTGACGCGGCCGAAACCGTCCACGTACTCCGTCCTCACCGCCCAGACGTCGCGATTCCACTCCTGGCGCGTCAGCGTCTTGCGGTGCTTGCCGGTGGCGTCCTGGCCGCGCTGGAAGCGCATGGTCGCCACGAGCGAGCCTCCCGGCCCCACGCGCTGGGTTTCCACGGGGCGGCCCAGCCCGTCATGCTGGTGGACCTCCCTGCCGCCATTGGGTTGCGTCTGGGAGACGAGCACGCCGGTGGCGGCGTCGTACTGGAAGTCGACCTCCAGCGCGCGTCCCGACGCCGTGGCGGGGAGCACGCGTTTGCTCGGAAAGGTGCGCCAGGTGGCGTCGTAGACGTGCGTCACCGCGCCCTTGCCCGGGTCCTCCATGCGCGTCTGGTTGCCCCAGTCGTCGTACTGGTACGAGTAGACCTGCCACGTGTCCCCGCTGCTCCAGCGCGAGTGGGTCTTCACGTCCCAGGTCGACTCGTCGAAACTCATGCGCTCCCAGCGCAGCGTCTCGTTGCCCGCGGGGTCGGCGCTGAGCCGGCGCTCCTTCAAGAAGCCGAAGCGGTGCTTCTCCACGTCGTTCTGGAAGGTCTGCCGGGTATGCAGGGGCGCGGACGGGGCCCCGGTGGTGCTCTGGGTGATGGACGTGGCGTTGCCGTAGTCGTCGTACTGGAACGACTTGATGCGCACGCAGTCCGGCGTGTCCGTGGCGGCGAAGGTGTAGAGCTTCTTGCGCACGCTGGTGGTCTGGAGCTGGTAGACCCCCGCGCTCGCCGGGGTGCTGTAGTCGTATTCGGAGCGGACCATCAGGGCCCGGTCCGACGCGCGCCGCACCGTCTGCGTCCGCACCGCGTACGTGCGTGGGAACTCCTGGTGGTAGCGCGTCTCCGTGAGCACGCCCGCGGGGCCCGTGTGAGGGTCCGACTTGCTCCATGCCGCGAAGCCCAGCCACCCCCGTCCCTGGAGGTTCAGCCGGGCCCCCGCGTACGTGAAGCCGTGGGAGTAGCGCTGCGTGGACGAATAGACCTGTGTGTAGGCCGACACGACGTAGCGCGGGTACTGGACGCTGCGGGAGGCGAAGCTCATGCCCACCGTGCCCGCCTGGCTGCCCGGATTGGCGGCCAGCGCATACGTCGCCCCGGGGAGCTGGTTGTTGAAGAGCGCCTGGGTGTCGACCTGCTCCTGGCCCGGTGGCTCGCGGGTGTAGACAGCCGGGTCGGTGAGGGGCTTGTAGGACAGCTCGAAGCGGCCCCCCAGGCCGTTGGTGATGGTGGAGACCAGGTCGGGGTACTCGGGGGTCGCCGAGAGCAGGTGGGCCGCGCCGGAGCCGTCCACGTGGAGGAGGTCCGCCTTGCCCACGCCCGTCACTCCGAGCGCGGCGGTGGACTCGCCCACCGCGACAAAGGCGGGCACCTGGGACACCTTCGCGTGGTAGCGCAGCGTGCCGGCCTCGTTGAGCAGCACGGCGACGCGGCTGGGGTTCGACGAGCCGTCGCGTTGGTGTTCCCCGACGATGACCAGGTCGTCCTTCCCGCTGCCGGTGACGTCGGCGGGCATGAGCTGGGGAATGGTGGCGCCGTACTTGAGCCCGGTGCTCCCCAGGTCCTGGAGGACGAAGCCCTTGCCCGTGTTGTGCAGGGCTCGCAGGTGAAGGGTGGTGCCGTCTGTATAGGGATTGAGGAGATCCACCTGCCCGTCGCCATTCAGGTGGATGGGGATGAGGCTGCCACCCCAGGGCACGCGGGTGCCGGAGGGCAAGAGGGGTGTGCTCTGTTGTTGGAATCCCTTGCGCTCGGCGTCCGCGCGCAGCCAGGTGAGCTTGAGGAAGCCCCCGTCGTTGGAGGCGTGGACCAGGTCCGTCTGTCCGTTGCCGTCGACGTCCAGGGGCATCAGGTGCCCGCCGAAGGGGAGCGTCGTCGTCGTGGGGCCGTGGGAGGAGGGCGCGAAGGTCCTGCCATTGGAGTACAGGACGTCCAGCTTGAGCTGGGCCGCGTTGTTGGTGGCGTAGACCAGGTCCGTGCGGCCATCGCCGTCGACATCCAGCGAGTGCAGCCGTCCTCCCCACAGGAGGCTGTCGGGCCCCGCCCCATGCACGGCGCCTTCGCGTACCAGCGTCCAGCGGCCGTTGCGCTCGGTGGCCTTGAAGAGCGTCAACCCCAGCCTGCCGCCGTTGTTGGCCGCGTAGAGCAGGTCCATGTGGCCGTCGGCGTCCACGTCGAGCGGGCAGAAGGTGCCGCCCCACACCATCGACGCGCCGCCCAGGTCCACCGGATGGGGGCCCTCCAGCCCGTTGCGGGTGGACAGGTAGAGGTCCAGCCGGAGCTGCTGGCTGACGTGGTAGGCGTGCAGCACGTCCGTGAGGCCGTTGCCGCTGACGTCCATGGGGATGCGCAGCCCTCCGGGCATGTTCTTGCCCAGCGAGCGCGAGGGTTGGAAGACGGTGGGCTCGCTTTCGGCCTGGCCCTGCCATGCGAAGGTGGTGCGGGGCAGGGAGGTGTCCCGCGCGTCCGTGGCAACCGACTGGAGCAGGGGACGCCGGGTGGACTTGCTGGGCTGGAAGTCGAACCGATACGTGCGGACGAGGACGTCATCGACGAAGGTCTGCACCTGCGAGAGCAGCCGGGCCATGCGGACGGGGTGGCCGCCCACATAGGCCGTGGTGACGTCCTGCCGGTTCGTGTAGCCGAAGCGGACCTGCCGCTTCTTCGCGATGGGGCTTTTGACGTTGTCCGTGTATTCGATGACCTTCGGATAGTGGGCGTTGTTCTGCGCGTCGAGCTCGTACGTCACCGTCATGAAGTTGCCGTGACGGTCCGTGACGCGGTTGAGGGACCAGAGGCGGATGGAGGGCACGGTGCTGGACGCGGGGACGCGCGAGTCCACGGTCGCCCCGTATTCCCATGTCTGTCCATCCCGGGTGAGGACGGTGAAGGACTGGGGGCCTCGCTGAGAGTCCCACCCCGAAGGGTAGTGCGGGGTCACCTTCCGCCACGTCTGGATTTCCGTGGAATAGGTTGTCTGGGGTTGCCCGTAGGCGCCCGAGACGGCCATCAATCGCTGTCCATCCAGGGTGAAGCGGTCGTCCAGGTCATAATTGACGGAACCGTGCCGGCCGTCCTGCGCGACGGTGCGGCCCGCGCGGGTGATGGAGGACAGCCCGCTCAGGCCCCACCCGACGCCGAGCAGCCCGTCGCCGCCACCGCTGTTGTAGGCGATGCCCAGGGCGGGAGCGAGGCCCGCCGTGCCCGGGGGGACCTTGAGCTCGAAGGCATAGGAGGTGCCACCGTCCTTGTCGACGCTGAACTGGTCCGTCAGTCTTCCGGTGCTGTCTGCCATTGTCCGCCCCCGTGTTTCGCGTGAAGCTCCGCCGTCGGCGTCCCCACTCCGTCAAGGGGGCGCCGCATGGCCAATGCAGACACCGCCGCGGACCGCGCGCGGCGCGTGCTGGGATTCCATATGGCCAGAAGACCTGGCGGAGTCGGTTTCTTCCCCAGAGCCCAGACGCGACGTGCGTCCATTGGATGGGTGGGCTTGGAGTGGGCGGGAGTCTGGTTTGGCGGGTCAGCGAAAGTCGAGGCAAAGATTGTCAGCCGGGACCTTCGTACGTGGAGAGTGTTTCCCACCAACCGCGTCTGCCGACAGGACGGGCGAGGACACGGGCGGCGTCAAACGCGCGCAACGCGTCTTCCTCAGGGGAAGTCCTTAGGGAGAGGTTCGAACCGCTCGGCTTCCGGGCGGTGGGGCGAGAGGGAAATCGCCGCCACCTTCTACCGGGACGAGTCGTCCGCGTGACACGGAGGGCGAGCCCATGAAAGAGGGCCCGCCCGGGGACTTCAGAACGTGGCGTCGAGCACCACGTCGTTGGCCGCGCCCACTCCCACGGCGACCTGGTAGGCGGACACGCGGCGCTCGAAGAAGTTGGTGAGCTCCTGCACGTCCTGCAGGTCCATGAAGGACAGCGGGTTCTTCGTGCGGAACACCGGCGTCAGCCCCAGCATCTGCAGCCGCTGGTCCGCCGTGTACTCCAGGTAGCCTCGCATCTCCTGCACGGAGAGGCCCGCGACGCCGCCGCTCAGGAGGTCCTGGGCGAACTGCGTCTCGCACTCCACCGCCTCGCGCAGCATCGCCTCCACGTCGCGCTCCATCTTCGCGTCGAAGAGGTCCGGCTCCTCCTTGCGGGCCACGGTGATGCACTCGTAGGCGAAGGCCATGTGCGCGCTCTCGTCGCGGAACACCCAGTTCGTCCCGGCGGCGAGCCCGTTGAGCAGGCCCTTGCTGCGCAGGAAGTACACGTAGGCGAAGGCCGCGAAGAAGAAGAGGCCTTCGATGCAGCCCGCGAAGCAGATGAGGTTGAGCAGGAAGGCGCGGCGGTCCTCCTTCGTCTTCAGCTCGTTCAGCCCGTTGATGCTGTCCATCCACTTCATGCAGAAGCGCGCCTTGCGCTGGATGGAGGGGATGTTGTCGATGGCGGCGAACGCCTTCGCGCGCTCGGCCTGGTCCGGCACGTAGGTGTCCAGCAGCGTCAGGTAGAACTGGACGTGCAGGGCCTCTTCATAGAGCTGACGCGACAGGTACATCCGCGCCTCGGGCGCGTTGATGTGCTTGTAGAGGTTCAGCACCAGGTTGTTGCCGACGATGCTGTCGCCCGTCGCGAAGAAGGCCACCAGCCGGTGGATGAGATGTCTCTCCGCATCCGTCATCTTCGAGCGGAGGTCGACGATGTCCGTGGAGAAGTCGACCTCCTCGACCGTCCAGGTGTTCTTGATGGCGTTCCGATACATCTCGAAGAAGACCGGGTAGGCCATCGGTCGCAGCGTCAGATTCAGTCCGGGTTCCAGCAGCATGGGCGCGATCCTTACCATGCTCGCGAACGCGTCCAAGCGGCTCTCGCGGCGATTCCTCCGGCCATCCGCCCACGTCTCAACAGCCCCTGAAAACAACAAAGCGAGCACGCGTTTTCACGCGTGCTCGCCAGGACGAAAAAATCAGTGAATCAGGAGTTCTCTACTGGCACGCCTCGCACGCTTCCGGGTTCTCCAGCGAGCACGCCACCGCTTCGGCGTCCGTCACCGGCGAGGCGGACGCGACAGGGGCGGGCGCGGACGGCGCGGGTGCACTCGCGGTGCTGTTGCCCACCGTCGCCTTGGCGATGCGCGTGGCCGGGCGGGAGCGCATGTAATACGTCGTCTTCAGCCCCTTCTGCCATGCGTAGAAGTACATGGAGGAGAGCTTGCCGATGTTTGGCGTCTCCACGAAGAGGTTGAGCGACTGGCTCTGGTCGATGAAGGCGCCGCGGTCGGCCGCCATGTCGATGAGCGAGCGCATGGGCAGCTCCCACGCGGTCCGGTAGATGGCGCGCAGGTTCTCCGGCAGCTCATTCAGGTCCTGGATGCTGCCTTCCGCCATCTTGATGCGATTGCGCACGCCCTCGTTCCAGATGCCAATCGCCTGGAGGTCACGGACGAGGTAGCGGTTCACCTGGAGGAAGTCGCCCGACAGCGTCTCGCGCTTGAACAGGTTGGACACCTGCGGCTCGATGCACTCGTAGCAGCCGGCGATGGACGCAATCGTCGCGGTGGGCGCAATCGCAATCATCAGCGAGTTGCGCAGGCCGTGCTTCACGATGCGAGCGCGCAGCGCATCCCAGCGCGCCGTGTCCTCCGGCGTCACGCCCCAGCTCTCGAACTGGAGCTCGCCCTTCGCCGCCCGCGTCTCCGGGAAGGAAGGATGCGCGCCGAACTGCTCGGCCATCTCGCACGACGTGGTCAGCGCCGCGAAGTAGATCTCCTCCGAAATCTTCCGCGACAGCGCGCGGGCCTCGGGGGCGTCGAACGGCAGCCGGAGCTGGAAGAAGACGTCCTGCAGGCCCATCAGGCCCAGGCCCACCGGACGCCAGCGGCGGTTGGAGTCCGCCGCCGTGGGGATGGGGTAGAAGTTGAGGTCGATGACCCGGTCCAGCTGCTTCATCGCGAGCTGGGCGTTGGCGCGCAGGCGCTCGAAGTCGAACTTCCCGTCCGCCACCAGGCGGCCCAGGTTCAGCGAGCCCAGGTTGCACACCGCCGTCTCACCCTGGCTCGTCACCTCCAGGATTTCGGTGCACAGGTTGGACAGGTGGATGACGTTGCCGGGCAGGCCCGTCTGGTTGCTCTTGCGGTTGCTGATGTCCTTGAAGGTCATCCAGCCGTTGCCCGTCTGCGCCAGCGTCTTCATCATCTTGGCGTAGAGGTCGCGCGCCTTCACCTTGCGCATCGCCAGGCCGGAGCCTTCCGCCTCGACGTAGGCCTTCTCGAACGCCTCGCCGAACAGGTCCGTCAGGTGCGGCACCACCTTGGGGTCGAACAGGCTCCAGTCGCCCTCCGACTCCACCCGCTTCATGAACAGGTCCGGCACCCAGTTGGCCAGGTTCAGGTTGTGCGTGCGGCGCGCATCGTCACCGGTGTTCTCACGCAGCTCGAGGAAGTCCTCGATGTCCGCGTGCCACGTCTCCAGGTACACGCAGCAGGCGCCCTTTCGCTTGCCGCCCTGGTTCACCGCCGCCACGGACGCATCCAGCGTCTTCAGCCAGGGGACGATGCCGTTGGAGTGGCCGTTGGTGGAGCGGATGAGCGAGCCGCGCGCGCGCACGCGGTGGTAGCCCACGCCGATGCCGCCGGAGAACTTGGACAGCATCGCGATGTCCGAATACTTCCGGTAGATGGCGTCCAGCTCGTCCGTCGGCGAGTCCAGCAGGAAGCAGCTGGAGAGCTGCTCGTGGCGGGTGCCGGAGTTGAAGAGGGTGGGGGAGCTGGGCAGGTACTCCAGGGAGCTGAACAGCCGGTACAGCTCGATGGCCTCCTTCGCGTTGTCGCCGCTCAGCGCGCACGCGACGCGGAGGAAGAACTCCTGCGGCGTCTCCAGCACCTCGCGCGTCTGCGGGTTCTTCAGCAGATAGCGGTCGTAGACGGTGCGCAGGCCGAAGTACTCGAACAAGTCGTTGCGCGACGGGTCGATGGCCGCGTTGAGCTTGCGCGCGTTGGCCTGGACGAACTGGAGCAGCCGGTCCGCGATGAGGCCGTGCTTGTGGCCGGCGGCGACGGACTGGCTGAAGGAGTGGATGTCCTGGTTGCTGACCTCCTTCTGGATGAAGGTGGCCAACAGGCGCGCGGACAGGCGCGCGTACTCGGGCTCCTCGACGATGAGGGCGGCGGCCGTCTGGATGGAGAGGCTGTCCAGCTCGCGCGTCGTCGCGCCGTCGTAGAGGCCGGAGATGGTCTTCGTGGCCACGCGCATCACGTCCACGCGGGACAGCCCCATGCAGCTCTTGCCCACCGCGCGGACAATCTTGTTCAGGTCCACCGGCTCGGCCGTGCCGTTGCGCTTGCGCACGCGCATCGTGGTGGGGGCGAACTCGCTCTGCGTGGGCTCCGCCACGGGCGTCACGCTCGCGGTCGGCCCGGGTTGGGCGTGGG
>NZ_JABXEM010000296.1:0-13091 GCF_013372595.1 Myxococcus sp. AM011 | reverse complement strand
CGCCCAACTGTGCGAAATGATGCGCGCGGGCGTGGGGGCGTGGGGGCGGGCGTGTTATGGAAAGTTCGTGCAGAAGATTGGTTATCTCATCCCTGAGTTTCCCGGACAGACCCACATCTTTTTCTGGCGAGAGCTGCAGGCGCTGCCGGGCAAGGGCGTGACACCGGAGCTGGTATCCACCCGTCCCCCGCCCGCGCGCATCATTTCGCACAGTTGGGCGCGTGAGGCGATGTCCCGCACGGAGTACCTGTCACCCCCGGGGACCCTGGGCGTGCTCAAGGCGGCGGCGGAGGTGGCTCGCGCCATGCCCACCGGTTGGGCCCGCTGCCTGGCGTCCATCACCCGCGCCGAAGGGCTGGACGCGAAGGGTCGCGCGCAGCTCCTGGCCTTCGCCGTCATGGGCGGGCGGCTCGCGTCGCTGGCGCGGGAGCGAGGGTGGACGCACGTGCATGTGCACTCGTGCGCCAACGCCGCGCACGTGGCCATGTTCGCGCATCTCCTGTCGGGGCTGACGTACAGCATCACGCTGCACGGGCCGCTGGACGACTACGGGCCGAACCAGAAGGAGAAGTGGCGGCACGCGAAGTTCGCCTTCGTCATCACGAAGAAGCTCCTGGGCGAGGTGAACGAGGAGCTGGCCGGGCACCTGCCGCCGCGCATCGAGCTGGCGCCCATGGGCGTGGAGCTGAGCAAGTTCAACCGCTCGGTGCCGTACGAGGCGTGGAAGGGCGAGGGCCCGCTGCGCATCTTCTCCTGCGGTCGCCTCAACCCGTGCAAGGGGCACGCGGACCTCATCGAAGCGGTGGGGATGCTGCGCGCGAAGGGCCTCGACGCGCGGCTCGCCATCGCCGGCGAGGACGAGGCGGGTGGCACCACGTACCGCAAGGTGCTGGAGGCGAAAATCGCGGAGACGAAGCTGGGCGACGCGGTGACGCTGCTGGGCGCGGTGGGTGAGGACAAGGTGCGGGGCGAAATCGAGAACTCGCACATCTTCGCGCTGGCGAGCCTCCAGGAGCCGCTGGGCGTGGCCATCATGGAGGCCATGGCCATGCGCGCGCCGGTGGTGGTGACGGGCGCGGGCGGCGTGAAGGAGCTGGTGGACGACGGCGTGGACGGGCTGCTCGTGCCGCCGCAGGAGCCTCGGATTCTCGCGGAGAAGCTGGAGCAGGTGGCCCGGAATCCGAAGGAAGCCGAGCGCCTGGGCGAGGCCGGCCGCCGCAAGGTGGAGACGCAGTTCAGCAGCGAGCGCAGCGCGGACATGCTCGCGCTGATGCTCCAGCGCGCGGTGGTGTAGTCAGCGGCGCTCGAAGGGCCATCGCGCGGCGGGGGCTCGGAGGCACGGCATGCGGGCGTCCTGCGGGAGCCCCGCCGTGGGACGAGAGGGGACGACCTTCGAGCCCATGCCGCTCAGTCGCCCGTGCCCTGGCCACGCGCCCGTCGATGTTCCGGACAGGAGAGCGTGCCGACGCGTCCCTGGCTCCATACCCTTGTCCCTGAAGCGTTGGAGTCCTCGGGCTCCGTCGAGTGCTGGGCGGCCAGGCGTCCGGACCCTGCGCCGACGGAGGCGGGACGGGCCGAGGCGTCGTGGGGGGACTGCTCATCGGGGTCGCGCTGATTACAGCGATGGGACCTCGGGAGAGAAGGGAGTACCGGCCTTGGAAGGCACCGAGCAGCTCACCCCTCGCGCTCCCGTTCAGGTGGAGCCACACAGCACCAGCATCCTGCTCGTGGATGACCACGCCTCGAACCTGTTGGCGCTGGAGGCCATCCTGGAGCCGATGGGCCAGCGCCTGATGAAGGCGTCATCGGGGAGGGAGGCGCTGCGGTGCCTTCTGCGCGAGGACTTCGCGCTCATCCTCCTGGACGTGCAGATGCCGGGCATGGACGGGTTCGAGACGGCGCGCATCATCCGGCAGCGGGAGCGCACCCGCTACACGCCCATCATCTTCCTCACCGCGCACGGGCGCGACGAGGCGAACCTGGTGCACGGGTATGCGGCGGGCGCGGCGGACTACGTCGTGAAGCCGTTCCATCCGGACGTGCTGCGCTGGAAGGCGGAGGCCTTCGTCGCGCTCCACCTGCGACAGCGGGCCTTGCAGCAGCAGGAGGCGGCGCTGTGGGAGCGTGAGCGGCGGGTGCTGGAGCGACACGGTGAGGAGCGGTTCCGCCGGGTGCTGGACTCCATGCCCCAGTTCGTCTGGGCCCTGCTGGCGGATGGCACCATCAGCTACGCCAACCGGGGCTGGCTGGACTACGCGGGGTTGTCGCCCGAGCAGGGTCGTCAGCGCGAGGAGAACCTGCGCTGCTTCCATCCGGAGGACGTGGGGCGCGTGCAGCTCACCTGGAATGCCATGCAGCGCTCGGGGCGGCCGAAGGAGCAGCAGTACCGGCTGCGCCGCGCGACGGACGGAGAGTTCCGGTGGTTCCTCTGTCGCACGCTGCCGGAGCGGGACGAGGTGGGGCGGCTGGTCGGGTGGATATCGACGGCGACGGACATCGACGACGCGCGACGCGCGGTGGAGTCCCTGCGGGCGACGAGCGAGGCGAAGGACATGTTCCTCACCATGGCGGCGCACGAGCTGCGCACGCCGCTGCAGGCCGCGAGGAGCTACGCGGACCTGGCGAAGGTGAAGGCGGCGGCGGAGCTGACGCCGCACGTGGACCGGGCGCTGGAGGGCATCCATCGCAGCGTGAGCCGGATGGCGCGGCTGGTGGAGAACCTGTTGGACGTGGGGCGCCTGCAGCGCGGGGAGCTGCCCCTGGACGAGGACGACGTGGACGTGGGCGTGCTCCTGCGCGACGTGGCGAAGCACTTCGAGCCCCTGCCGGAAGGGTGGAGCATCGAGGTGTCGGTGCCGGAGGGCCTGTCGCTGCGGGCGGATGGGGAGCGGTTGGACCAGGTGTTCAGCAACCTGGTGTCGAATGCGCTGCGCTACTCGCCGGATGGAGGGGCCATCCAACTGGTCGCGAGAGCGGAGCCGGGGTGGGTGCACGTCGAGGTGACGGACCACGGGCTGGGGATTCCCGAGGACCGGCTGGAGAGCATCTTCGAGCGCTTCGGTCGCGCGCACGGCGTGGCTTATGGCGGGCTGGGGTTGGGGCTGGCCATCGCCCGGGGCATCGTCGAGCGCCACGGAGGACGCATCTGGGCGGAGTCGGCGGGCCGCGCGGGCGAGGGCAGCACGTTCCATGTCCTGCTGCCGAGGTCCTTGAGTTGATGACCCCGCGGTGACGCGGCGGTGTCAGTCGCGTCCTGCCTGGAATGTCGGAGCGCATTGGTATGGGTATGACCACTCAGGTGGTTCGGCGCCCGTGCCGGAGGGCTGCGATGGGTCGTGGTAGGGCATGGATGGTGTGTCTGTTGTTGCTCTCGGTGACGGGTTGTTCGACGACCCGGGTGGTCCGTCTGGACACGGGCACGGGTTCGCCCAAGGTCCACACGCCGAGCGAGGACGCGAGTCCCGTGGATCTGGACGAGGACGAATTCGCGGAGGCGGTGGAGAGGCTCGCGAGGGACGTGAGGCCCTTCGCGCATCCGTTGAGAGAAGCGCGACAGCGCTTCGGCGTTCCCGAGCGGGGCGGCGTGTATCTGTATGAGGGCCGCAGGCTCGTCCCGGTGGGGGACGACGGGGACGGCGCTTCATCGCCCCAGTTGCTGGAGTCGTACTCGGACGAGGTGCTGACGCGGGACTACGGGCGCTGGTGTGAGCGGGAGCACCAGGGGGGCGACTGTCTGCGGCTGTTGGAGGAGGGGCCGCTGTTGGGGAGTGATGGCAGGTATGCGCTCGCGCTGGCCATCGCGATGGCGGGGGTCTGGGAGGAGACGGGCGAGGCGCTGGAGGGCCTGGCCAATCCGCATGCGGTCCGCGCGACGCTGACGGCGTCGGTGGCGATGTACCTGCTCTTGTGGTCCTTGCCGGAGCCGCTGTCGACGGGGATGGCGTCGCTGCTGACGGCGACGGCGATTGCGTACCTGGGCGTGGACACGGTGTGGCGGGTGTTGGATGCGTGGGTGGTGATGGTGCGGCGGGTGGATGCGGCGCGCACGTTCGAGGAACTGAGCGCGGCGGGTGAGGCATACGGGGAGGTGCTGGGAGAGAACGCGGCGCGAGTCTTCGTGATGCTGGCGACCGCGGCGGTGGGGAGGACGGCGGGGCTGGCGGCGAAGAGCGCGGGGTTGCCGGGCTCGGCTCGGGCCGCGTTGGCTGTCGAGGGACAGGCGGGCTTCGCCTTCACCGCGCTGCGGAGCGTGGAGTCAGTGGCGCTGACGGCGGAGGGCTTCACCGTGGTGCTGGCGCCTGGCACGCGCGGTGGACCTCGGACGCTTCAACCGGCGACTCGGTGATGCGACCTTCGAAGGCAGACCCAAGAAACGTTCGGGTGCTGGTCCCAACGAGCGTTGACTCTCGCCACACCGTGGCGACCTGGACGTCAGTAGGGCGCATCGCGCAGTTGCTTGCTCACATGCAGGCGTTGATTTCCTCGCTCGAGTGCCAGTTGGAGTCCCAGGACGTTGAGCACGTCGACCAGCTTGTCGAGCCGCAGGGTCGACTTGCGACCGCTCTCCACGTCGTAGATGAAAACAGGTCCGCACCCAGCCAGGTCACTCAGCTCGATTTGCGTGAGCCCCAGCCGCTTGCGCTGGGCCCGAACCGAATGGGCGAGCGCATCGAGCCAGGTGTTTTCATCAGGGGGTTCATCCGCTCGCATGGTTTCCAGCGCTCCTGTGGACCCTTCACTCCGCCATGAAATCCATGCGAGCGAATGGTTTCTGGCGATAATGAGCCGGGTTGTCAGGTTCCGCGCTCGTTTTCCATTCGAGTGAATGGATTCGAGTCTTCCTTGGACGGGCCACAAGGCTCCACGGGTGGCTGTGGCTCACTCTGGGGTTTCGCGGCTTCCCAGCCCTCTCGGCTCTATCCCGTACGCGCCTTGACCTCGAGTCCCTCTGTCCGGAGAGCGGATCCGTGCATGGTAGGTTGCGTCCCCCTCCGTCCCGTCAGGAACCATGGCCGCACCCGCTTCGTCCGTCACCGCCGTCCTCGTCGCGTTGAGCGGAAACCTGCTCGTCACCATCGTGAAGTTCGCCGCCTTCCTGCTGTCCGGCTCGGGGGCGATGTTGTCGGAGGCCATCCACTCGGCCGCTGACACCGGCAACCAGGTGCTGCTGTTCCTGGGCCTCAAGCGCGCCGCGAAAGAGCGCGACCAGGACTTCCACTACGGCTACGGCGGAGAGCGCTTCATCTTCGGCATCCTCTCCGCGTCCGGCATCTTCTTCGTCGGCTGCGGCGTCACCGTCTACCACGGCCTCCAGTCCCTCCTTCACCCGCACCCGGCGGAGCTGGGCCCCGTCGTCTTCGGGGTGCTCGGCCTGTCGTTCCTCATCGAGGGCGGAGTGCTCCTCTTCGCCGTGCGCGGCATGCGGAAGGCCGCCGCCGGAATGCCCTTCGGGCGCTACGTGCGAGAGAAGGCCGACCCCGCCGCCGTGGCCATCCTCCTGGAGGACGGCGCCGCGGTGCTCGGCCTGGTGCTGGCCACCGGCGGCATCGGGCTCGCGTACCTCACGGGCAATCCCATCTGGGACGCGCTGGCCTCGCTCACCGTGGGCATCCTGCTGGGCCTCATCGCCGTGTACCTCATGGTGGAGAACCGCTCGCTGCTCTTGGGGCGCGCGGTGCCGGAGGACGTCGAGCGCCGCTTCGTGGAGGTCGTCCGGGCGCGCGGCAGCGTCGCGGACATCCATGACGTGAAGACGCGTCAGCTCACCCCGGAGACCTTCACCTTCAAGGCGGAGGTGCGCTTCAGCGAGGCCTTCGTCGCCACGCGGCTGGCCGAGGCCATTCCCTCCAACATGCCCATCGCCGGAGAGCAGCGCTCCCTGTCGCTCCAGGGCGTCGCCGCACACCTGATTCGCGCGCTCAGCGAGGAGGTCGACGCCATCGAGGCCGACATCCGTCAGGCCATCCCCGAGGCGAAGCACATCGACCTGGAGCTGGAGCACCTCGTCGCCGCTCCCAGCGCGGCCACGGCCCAGCCCGCGCCCGGCGTGGTGGCCGCCCGAGGGACCTGAGGCACACCGACGTCACGCGGACACCGCCCGTGCGCGGAGGCTCACAATCGGGCGCGCGGATGTCCGCCATCCAGCGTTTGAGGTGTCCCCACCTCGGGTGCCGTGCTTGAACGTGTCCCTGATGCGAGGCCGGTTTCCGGCCCACGCGAGCAGGGAGGCGAGCCGTGGCCCCCGAGTCGGACCCCATCCACGAGGACGAGCTGCGCGACGCGTGGCCCGTGCTCGCGCCCCGGGACAGGGTGGAGGGCTTCCGGCTCCTGCCCCCGTCGAGCGCTGACGACTTCTTCCTCTCGCTCTCCACCCATGACCAGGCCGGGCTCCTCCAGGCCCTCCCCCCGGGCGAGCGGCGCCACTGGATGCGCGTGCTGCCTCCGGACGACGCCGCGGACGTCATCCAGCGCCTCCCCACCGAGGAGCACGGGGCCTTCCTCGCCCTGCTGGACGACACCTCCCGCCGCGAGGTGCTGGTGCTCCTCGCCTACTCCGAGGACGCCGCCGGTGGCTTGATGAACCCGCGCTTCGTGCGCGTGCGGCCGGAGCTGGACGTCGACGAGGCGCTCGGCTACCTGCGCCGACAGGCCCGCGAACAGGTGGAGACCATCTACTCCGCCTACGTCCTGGACTCCGCGCAGCACCTGCTGGGCGTGGTCTCCCTGCGCCAGCTCTTCCAGGCCGCGCCCGGCAAGGCGGTGCGCGACATCATGCGGACCGACCTCGTCACCGTGAGGGAGGAGGCCCACCAGGAGGGCTTGAGCCACCTGTTCGCGGAGCACGGCCTGTCGGCCATTCCCGTGGTGGACGCGCAGGGACGGATGAAGGGCATCGTCACCGTGGACGACATCGTCAGCGTCGTCCAGGAGGAGGCCACCGAGGACATCCAGAAGGTCGGCGGCATGGAGGCGCTCGACGCGCCCTACTTCGAGGTGGGCTTCTTCGCCATGGTGCGAAAGCGCGCCGGCTGGCTGCTGGTGCTCTTCGTGTCGGAGATGCTCACCGCCACCGCCATGTCCAAGTACCAGGACGAAATCGCGCGCGCCGTGGTGCTCAGTCTCTTCGTGCCGCTCATCATCTCCTCGGGCGGCAACTCGGGCAGTCAGGCCACCACGCTCATCATCCGCTCACTCGCGCTGACGGAGGTGCGGCTGCGCGACTGGTGGCGCGTGCTGCGGCGGGAGCTCCTGTCCGGCATGGTGCTGGGCGCGGTGCTCGGCACGGTGGGCTTCATGCGAATCACGCTCTGGCAGCACCTGTTCCACAGCTACGGCGAGCTTCCCTGACGTCACCACGCATATCGAGGTGAGGAACGTGCAGATGTACGAGATGATGCCCATGTCTCCGAACACCTGATTGATGTAGCAGACGATGGCGCCGACGATGACCATGGCGGCGGTGCGGTGCTCGGCGACGTTCGAGCGATGGTAGGAGCGCACCGCGAGGTAGATAGTGACGACCAGGTACATCCACACGCCCGTGTAGCCGACCATTCCCCCGAAGGCGAACAACCCCAGCAGGGAGTTGTGCGGGTGGTAGCGGTACTGCGGAAACACGAAGGCGATGTTGGGCAGCGGAATCGGCTCCAGGAACTCATGGCCGTAGCCGGTGCCGAGCAGCGGGAACTGGGTCCACGTCGCGATGACGTCCAGGTTCTCGATATCGCGATAGTCCAGGTTGCCTTCGCCGCCCTCGCCGTCGATGAGCGAGCGGACCTTGTGCACGGGCGCGAAGGCGCCGCCGCGCGCGTTCCACCCCACCGCGAAGTAGACGAGAATCAGTGGGGCCAGCAGCACCATGCCGCGCGTGAAGGTGCGCTTGATTGCGGGCCACGGGGTGATGAGGTAGCCGGCCATCAGGCAGCCCACGAAGCTGACGTAGGCGAGCCGCCGGTCGTTGTACATCATGCCCATGAAGATGAGGAACATGAGGAGCAGCCCGCGCAGCGCGTGAGCGCCCTTGGGCTTCTCCAGGAAGCGCATCGTCGCCACCAAGAGGGCGAAGTTGAACGTCATCGAGTCCGAGTGACACGTGGTGTACTCGACGAAGACGCCCATGGAGGGCACGACGATGGCGCCGAAGTAGACGCTGATGGCGGCCTTGGTCAGCCCCGCGGCGATGACGGCGCGCGCGAAGATGGGCCAGTCCTCCGGCCCGCGCATCGCGTAGTGATACATGGCGACGATGAACGGCATCATCGCGGCCTGGTGCCACTGCCACAGCGAGTTCTTGAAGTCCCCGCCGCGCATCACCCCGCGCACCTCCATGAAGAGGATGGCGATGAGGGACAGCGTCACCACGGCGATGAGCGGCCGGGGCATGGGCAGCGCGGGCGGGTCGATTTTCGACTTCGTCACCCGCCGGTACATGGCCAGCAGCAGCAGGCCGACGATGAGCACGTCCACCAAAGGGAAGCGCAGGGCGCCAATCTTGGTGATGTAGCTGAGCTGGGCGAAGAGCAGCTCACCCAGGGGGTGGAGCGGTGAGGGCCAGAAGCCGGACTGGGGGCGCTCGGGGACGTAGTCCACGGCGAGGACCAGGTAGGTGACGATGAGGACCGGGTAGCGGACCGGAACCTTGAGGATGAGCCACAGGATGCCGACCAGCAGGGCTGGGGCCAAAGCGACCACAGGGTGGAGGAGGGCCCCTCCCACGGTGGCGAGCACCAGGAAGCCAAGCAGCGCCACGAAGCGCGGGTAGGAGGGGCGGTCCGGGGCGTACGTCACGACGCGTTGGAGGCTACATCTGGCGGGCCGGTTGGGATAGATGAAGCCTCACGTATGCCTGCTCCCAGACCACGCGTCCTTCTGATTGCCGAGCTGTGCAACCCCGACTGGGTGAGTGTCCCGCTGGAAGGCTGGTCGCTCTACCGCGCGCTGGCCGAGGTGGCGGACGTGCACCTCGTCACGCACGTGCGCAACCGGGAGAACATCCTGAAGCAGGGGGTGCAGGAGGGCTCTGGGTTCACCGCGCTGGACTCGACGCCGGTGGAGAAGCCGCTCGACAAGGTGGGACAGCTCCTGCGGGGCACGGCGGGGGTGGGCTGGACGACGGCGACGGCGTTGAGCGTGCTGCCGTACTACTACTTCGAGGAGGTGCTGTGGCAGCGCTTCGGCGCGCGCATCAAGGCGAAGGAGTTCGACCTGGTGCACCGCTACACGCCCATCAGCCCCACGACGCCGAGCACCTTGGCGCGGCGTTGCAAGGCGGCGGGGGTGCCCTTTGTCATGGGGCCGCTCAACGGTGGGTTGCCGTGGCCCAAGGGATTTGGTGGGGCGCGCCGGCGGGAGAAGGAGTGGCTGAGCTACGTGCGGGATGCGTACAAGCTGATGCCCTTCTACAAGTCCACGCGGGAGAACGCGGCGGCCATCATCACCGGCTCGCGGGCGACGCGGGGGCAGGTGGCGGGCACGTGGCAGGACAAGACGGTGTACGTGCCGGAGAACGCCATCGACCCGAAGCGCTTCGGCACGTCGAAGTCGGAGGGGAAGGTGGAGCTGCCCCTGAGGGTGGCGTTCGTGGGGCGCTTCGTGCCGTACAAGGGCATGGCCATGCTGATGGAGGCGGCGGCGCCGCTCATCCGTGAGGGCAAGGTGGTGCTGGAGTACATCGGCGACGGGCAGGAGATGCCGAACCTCAAGGCGCAGGCGGCGCGGGAGGGCATCGAGTCCGGGGTGACGTTCGCCGGGTGGGTGAAGCACCAGGAGCTGCAGGGGCGGCTGTCGAAGAACCACGTGTTCGGCTTCCCGAGCGTGCGTGAGTTCGGTGGCGCGGTGGTGTGCGAGGCGATGGCGTTGGGGTTGGTGCCCATCGTCATGGACTACGGCGGCCCGGGGGAGATTGTGAGTCCGGCCACGGGGTTCGCGGTGCCCATCGGGACGCCGGAGGAAATCGTGGCGAGGGTGCGCGAGGTGCTGACGAAGCTGGTGGCGGACCCGTCCGTCATCCGCCCCATGGGTGAGCGGGCGCGGGAGCGCATCTTCAAGTACTTCACCTGGAAGGCGAAGGCGGAGCAGGTGGTGGAGGTGTACCGCTGGGTGATGGGTGAGCGCGAGAAGCCGGACTGGGGCATGCCGCTGGCGGACTGATGCGGGCGCGGAAGCGTTGTCCGTCATATCGCAGGCCCTCGGTCTGGATTTCGGGATGATGGGTGTCGAGCCGAAGCTCGAAGCGCATGAAGTCGCCGAGGTCGAGCTGCCCTGCTTGCTGGAGGCGTGAGAGCAGGTCTCTGGGGCTTCCCGTGAGGCGCAAGTCCACGTCGCGCGTCGTGCGTGCCTGTTCGAGCCGCAGCTCCAGTACCAGTCCTCCCTTCAGTGTGACGGCATCTCCGAAGGCCTGAGCGGCGCGTGCGAGGAAGCGATGGAAGACAAGGAGCTGGCGCCGACGGCTGAAGTCGTCCCCATGTTTCGAGGCCTTCCTCAGTCGTTGCTCGAGAGCATTCTTGAAGGCGCCGCCCGTGAGGTAGCGGCGGGTGTTCATCTCTTCCGGTGTCCAGTCGGTGAAGTGGCGTCCTGGATTCGCGCGACGTCGGACTTGCGGATGAGCCCCCGGTCGAGGGCCTGGGAGATGGCTTGATGCAGCAGCTCCGGAGAAAGCTGCGCGCGGGCGCAGTCCTGCAACGTACGGAGCGGCGAGGTCACTGGAATCGCGGCGGGCCGGGAGCGCTCGGCCGTGGCGACATCGGCGTGGTGGAGCACGACGCCTGGAGGAACTCGGAAGCGGCGGTGCTTCCAGTCCGCGGGCAAGGTCAGGTGGATTTTATTGGGTAGCACGTCGGAGAGGTGATGCAGGGAGAGTGCCGTCTCGTGAGAGAAGACGCCCTGCTGCTCCGACCAGAGCCAGACAGTGACGAGCCCTTCGTCCTGGGCGAGCGGGTAGTGCACCAGCCGGTACACCCCTCTCCGGATTCGGACGACCTTGCCGATGTGCACGTAGTGCACGAGGAGCTGCGGCGAATAGCCCGACTCCGCCGCCTGCTTCGTCGTGAACAGGCCCGCCTGTCCCAGGGCGAAGTCGAAGAGCCGATTCCAGTCCGGCGTCTGGGCGCGCTTGCGGGTCATGCACGAAACTAAAACCTGATTTGAGTTTCGTGCAAGGTCAGTCGAGAGGTCGCACAAAACTAAAATGCTGTTTGAGTTTCGTGCTGAGTCTCGTGGCTCTCCGCACGAAACTAAAATGCCCTTTGAGTTTCGTGCGGAACGGGCCTGGGCCTCGGGTCACTTCCGGGTCTGCTTCACGATGGCCGGGTCCGGGGGCGGCGGGGGCGGTGGCAGCTCGAGCAGCTCCACCTTGACGCGCACGGTGCGGTTGGCGCGCAGCAGGATGTCCGAGCGGGAGTAGGTGTTGAAGTCCGGGTGCTCGAACCGCAGCGTGTACGTGCCCGCGGGCAGCATGGGCAGGCGATAACGTCCCTGCTCGTCCGTCACCGCCCCGCGCTCACCGCTGAAGCTCGGCGACGTCGCGATGACCGCCACGTCGGGGACGGGCTCGCCGCTCTTCACACCGATGACAGTTCCAATGAACACCCCAGGTGGCGCTCGCTCGGGGCTCTCCGCCCTCGACAACACCGGCACGGCGACCAACATCACCAACATGCACAAGAGATAGGGCGCGATGAGCTTCATCATGGAAACCTCGGTCAGGCTCGCGAGTGAGGTGTCCATGTTCCCGACCTCGCCCTCCCCGAGCCTCACGCCCGGCTCGTCACCGCATCACGGTTTCCGCATGGCGCCCGCGGGTCGCGACGCCTCCCGCTCGGAGCATGGTGCCCCTGAGGGACAGAGCGTGTCGCTTCAGCGCTTCGTGATGCTCGACATCGACGTCCGTGAGGCGTGCTCCTCCACGAGCTTGAGGAGGAACTGCTCGGGCGTCCCAGGCGCCAGCTCCGCCAGCGACTGAAAGCCGCGAGGCTGACCCTCGAACGCCAGCGCCCGGTGCGTCGCGCTCCGGCTCCAGGTGGACGCGTCGGACTCCGGACCCCGCATCACCTCCGACGCGGGCGCTCGCGACACCCATGACGTGCGCAGGCTGATGAGCGGTGCGTTGCGCAAGCTCATGACGTCGACGAACTCCGGGACGTCGTTGATCCGCTCCTCCGTCACTGGCCCCATGCGGATGGGCATCTCCGTGCCCACCATCGCGATGCGCCGGAGGAATTCCCGGTCCACCTGGACTCCCGTCGTCATGGAACCCACGTCGACCGTCGGCCCGAGGCTCCTCACCTCCCGCGCTTCGAGGTGCCCGGCATCGAGCGTCTCGACGGGCCCGGTGGCTCGCGCCGCATCGAGCTCCACCACGGGACGGCTCGGGCTCCTCGTCACCGCGGGCCGGGTGCTCGCTTCACCCGCCCGTGTTCCCTCGTCGACGAACAGCGTCACGTCGGTGACGGGGCCCTGACTCCGCTCGACGGGGACGTCCTCGGCTTGAGCCCAGGCAGCCGGCGCCAGCATCCACACGAGTCCACACAGCACTCCACGAAGGACGGACTTCACGTGGTCAACCTCGAAGCATCGAGAGGACACCAGCAGCCGGAAGCTCCCAGCGATGATCTCCCCACGAGCCCACCGGCTTCATCATGGTTCCGTCATGGTTGCTGACGCGGCGTGGTGGATCCACGCCAGGAAGGCCCGACCCTCGCTGCTGACGCACCGTGCGAAAGCCGACCTTCCGTTCGACCCGGGTCCAACCCGGTGACGGGGACTCACTAGCCTCCCGTCCCATGCGCTTGCCCATCCTGGCGTCCATCCTGTCGCTGCTGTGGTCCGGTGTCTCCGCCGCCCATCCCCGCCCCGGCCCGGTCTGGGCCGAGAGCGCCATGGTGAAGATACGGCCCCAGACGCCACCTCGGGTCGAACGCGAGGTCGAACTGGTCGGCGCCCGGAACGAATACCTCTCCTTCCAGGTGGGCCTGCACGGCGGCGCCTCGGGTCTCAAGGGCGTCCGGGTCCGACTGCCTGCCCTGTGGAACGGCCCGCGCCGCATCGACGGAGCGAACATCCTCCTCTACCGAGAGGCCCTCCTGGACATCACC
>NZ_JABXEM010000295.1:0-13216 GCF_013372595.1 Myxococcus sp. AM011 | reverse complement strand
GGCGAGCGGGCGGGCGACCGCAAGGCCCGACGCGGCACGCCCGGGGGACGGCCCTACCTTTCGGGAGGAGTCCTGAACCCACGAGAGGGGGACGCATGGATCACATGCCTTACGAGTCGATGGTGGTGGGCGACGACGAACCGGGGCGCGGTGGTATCCAGCCGCCCAGGAAGGATGAGCGCGAGGAGGAGGCTCCGGGCCGAACGCCGAAGAAGGCGGAGGGCGAAGCGCAGGAGGAGGAGCGCCGGATGCCACAGGATGAACCGGGCAAGACTCCGGGCGTGTCAGAGGGCGAGGACCCGGACACGATTCGGCGCGAGTAGCGGGTTCGAAAGGCGTTCAGGACCCGTGCGACTTCGTGATGCCCCTACTTCGTGACCGCGGGCCGGGCGCGGCTCCGCACCCGGCTCCGCGGCTGTAGCGACTACTTCTTCTTCGCCACGCTCACGGGGACGGAGACCTGGGTGTTCT
The DNA here is from genome assembly GCF_013372595.1 of Myxococcus sp. AM011. NCBI lineage: Bacteria > Pseudomonadati > Myxococcota > Myxococcia > Myxococcales > Myxococcaceae > Myxococcus > Myxococcus sp. AM011. The sequence continues at coordinate 12,745 of NZ_JABXEM010000295.1, read as the reverse complement.
CCCAGGCGAAGTTGAGCGCGGGGGCCTTCTCATCGAGGGTGATGGTGAGGGCCTCGTAGGTGTCCGGGGACTTCTTCGCGGGCACGTCCACGCGCAGCACGTCCTTCGTCTTGTCGTACTTGTACGCGCCCCACTGGCCGACATCCTTGTTGACGATGAGGGTCCACTTGTCGGCCTGGGGAATGGCGAAGAGCGCGTAGGTGCCGGCCGCGAGCTTCTTGCCGGCGAGTTCGATGTCACCCGTGGTGGTCAGCTCCGTGGCCTGGTTCGCGCCCAGGCGCCACACCTCGCCATAGGGGACAAGCTTGCCGAAGACCTGGCGCTTCTCGCCCGTCTTGGGGTCCTGGATGCGGGGCGAGTTGTACGTCACCTTCACGTAGGTGTTGTCGTCCAACTTCTTCGCCGTCATGGCGAGGGGACTGACGGGAGCCTTCTCGGGAGGAATCGACTTCTGGGCCGCCGCGGGCGTGGCCGCGAGGAGGAAGAGCGCGGCGAGGGCGGGGATGCTCAGGTGCCACGAGAATCGACGGTTCGTCATAGGGGCGTCCTTTGCGTGTGAATGGGGCCCGGAGGAAACAGGACCCGGCGCCACCCTAGCCGCAATTCCGGTCAGTGAGGGCGGAGGCGATTGACCCGCGTCTCCTGTCCACCAACCCGGTTGCGCTGCGGCCATGCGTGCCCACCTCACCGTATGACGCGGAGAGGTCCTCGAGCCCTTCGCCCCAAAGTGGACCGCGCCAGTTCGGAGCATATTTCAGCGCTATCTAGTAGTGCTCGGTCTTCCATCGACGACGGACCCCAAGGAAGGGGTCCAGTGCCATGAAGGCGCCATATGCTGTCACGCTGGTCGATTCCCGTATTGCTCGCGCTGTTGGCTGGATGCAGCGGCACCATGAAGTCCGTGCGCCTGCATATGGGCCACGGCGAGCCCATCGTCCTCACCCCACGCAGCAACAATGCCGCGCCGGTGGACCTGGACGACGACGACTTCGTTGAGGCCGTAGAAGCGCAAGCCCGGAGTGCGCGGCCTCCCAGTCGACCCCAGGAAGCGGCCCGGCGGCTGTTCGAGATGGATTCGCGCAGCGGTTCATACCTTTACGAGGCACGCACTCACCGCGTCATCCCTCTGGGCACGGGCGAACACCTGGATGGCGAGCTTCCCGCGACAGAGGTTGAGTTGACGCGCGCCTACCTGCGTTGGTGCGAGCACGCGAACAAACCCGGCGATTGCCTGCGACTCCTGGAGGAGAACCCCTCCATTACAGGGGATGGCCGCTACGCCCTGGCGATGGCCCTGGCCCAGGGCGCGGTGATGGACGAGATGATGGACGCGTTCAAGGACATGGCCAACCCCCAGGCCATGATGTCCGCGGTTCTCTGGACGTGGACCACGTACATGATCTTGCTCGCCGTGCCCGAGCCTTTCTCGAAGGGCGCGGCCGCCGTGATGACCGCCTCCCTCATTGCCTATGTGGGGGTCGATACATTCTGGAGCCTCATCGTGGGCTTCAAGCGACTGGTGGAGGAGGCGGAGCAAGCCACCACGTTTGACGAACTGCGCGATGCAGGGGGGCGCTACGGCAAGGTCATGGGCCGCAACGCGGCACGCGCGTTCGCCATGTTGGCCACGGTCGCCATTGGGAACACTGCGGCGGGGCTTGGGTCGAAGGTGCCTATGCTCCCCGGCGCCGCGCAGGCGGCGGTGCAGGCCGAAGCACAAATGGGCATCCGTCTCGCGGCGGTCGCGGGCGTAGGAACGGTGGCAATGAGTGCGGAGTCCGTCACCATCGCCCTCGTACCCGGCGCAGTGGCAATGACTGCCAGAAGCACAGGTGGCAGTACCACGGCCAAGGCTCAACCCACTGGCTTCAGGGCCTGGGAAACGTTCAGTGGCTTCAAGAAGGCCATGGGACCAGCGGGCCCAGGGAAGCAGTGGCATCACATCGTCGAACAGACCCCGGGCAACGTGAAGCAGTTCGGCCCCCAAAGCATTCACAACACCGAGAACGTCATCCCGCTGGACAAGGCACTGCACACCGACGTCAGCGCTTTCTACTCATCGATCCGGCGTATCATCACGGGCTCCAGCACTTTGACCGTGCGACAATGGCTGAGCACACAGTCATACGAGGCCCAACGCAAGTTCGGGCTGCGGGCTATTGAGAATGTGGCGGAGGGGCGCTGGCAATGAAGTTGGAAAGACTGGTCGAGCAGTTCGCGCTGAACGTAGCGGCGCAGACCGATGCCATCTTCCAGGGTGATGCCAAGACTGGGAACAAGCACGCCAGGAAGTACGGTGCCGCCGTCGACAAGCTCCTGGCCCATGGAAACGCGGGACGTGATGCCCTCCTTGTCCTGCTCACCCATGAGCGCATGGATGTACGTGTCACGGCCGCCGCGCATCTGCTTCGTTACCGGACGGCTGAAGCGAAGGCGGTTCTTGACGAAGCCGCCAAGGGCAAGGGACTGGTGCCCTTTGAAGCCCAGCAGGTGCTGCAGCAATGGGAAGAAGGCACCTGGGCGCTCGACCCGGAGTAAGCGCGCGACACCTGAGCCCCTCTGGCTATCGTCACTCCCCTGAGCGATGAACCGCGTCACGTATCGCTCCGCGCAGCGCCGCTCCTGACGTGAAGAGCGCTGAGATATGCCCCGCGTCCAGGATGCGCAGTTCGCTTCCGGCCCAGTGGGCATGAAGCGCCCGCGCCTCGGACATCGGGACGAACGCATCCCTCGCGCACGCCACGATGACGGCGGCGCTCGGCTTCGCGGGCGGCGGCAAGAGACACGCATTCGCCGCGTCCAGAATCGTCGCCAGCCGGAGCCGCGCCGCCGCTTCATCCGGCGAGCCTCCCAGCTTCTTGAAGTCGATGGAGCGCCCATGCACGCCCTTCGTGAACACGGGCGCGGGCGAGGCTCCCGCCGCGAGCGCCGCGACCCCCACGGGCTCCGGCATCGTCGCCGCCGCGAGCGCCGCCATGTAGCCCCCCATGCTGTACCCCGCCACCCCGACGCGCTCGTACCCTTCCCGCCTCGCATGCGCCACGAGCGCCCGCGCCTCCTCGATGCTCGCGATGTTCATGTTCAACTGCTCGCTCACCGTGCGGATGTGCGGCCCCTTCTGCCCCGTCGCCCGGCGCGTCCCGTAGAAGGGATTCTCCAGGAAGTAGAGGTCCACTCCCTCGTCGACCAGCGCCGCGAAGAGCCACGTCCTCAGCCGGAACCCCTCGTCTCGCGACGAAGCCAGCACCACGCACGCATCGCGCCCACGGCCTCGCCTGGAGGAGTACCACCGCACCCTTCCGCGACGGACCTCCAGAGGCAGCGCCGCCCAGGGCGAATCGAACGCGCCATCCCGGAAGCACCGCCGCCCTCGCGTCTGCTCCGCCTCCCAGCTCATCGCGAGCGGGCCAGGCAGGGCACAGAGCCGGTCCGACAGCCCCGGCCCCGTGAATGCCTGCTCGTCCCCCCAGCCGTCACAGAACAGCGAGTGACTCGCCAGCGAGGCAACGAAGCCATCCAGCGGATGCATCCGGATTTCATCCCGGACAGGCGGTGTTCCGACACGCGAGGTCATGCCCGCGACTCTACGACGACCGCCCCCGGACGGCGGCGGCGAGATGCGCCACGGCGGGCAACGGGTGATGATATGACGCCGCCCTCGCGGCGGGTCCACGACACCCGGTGCTCGAGACCCGCCCCCGCGTCACCTGCCCCCTGGAAGCCCATGCCTCGCAAGTACGACAAGCCCAAGCCCCCACAGCAACACCAGCGCTGGGAGGGCAAGGAGAAGCCGGACTGGCTGTCGCGCGCGCTCGCCCGAGCAGGCGTGTTCCCGCAGAAGGAGGCCGACGACGCCATCCGCGCCGGCCGCGTCACCATCAATGCCCGCGTCGCGCTCATGCCCCTCGCGCCCGTGCCCCCCGGCTCCGTCGTGCGCGTGGACGGCAAGGTCATCCCGCTGTCGGCCCCCGCCACCCGCGTGCTCGCCTTCCACAAGCCCGCGGGCGTGCTGTCCTCCACCGTGTCCCAGCACCGCACCGGCACCGTCTTCGAGGTGCTCCTGCGCCAGCTCCCCCCCGACCTGGCCGGATACACGTGGCACGCCGTGGGCCGCCTCGACGTGGACTCCACCGGCCTGCTGCTCTTCAGCAATGACGACAAGTTCGTCGCCCACGCCACCTCCCCGGACACGCAACTGCCCAAGCGCTACGTGGCCACCGTCTTCAGCACCCCCGACGAAGAACGCGTGGAGCCCCTCCGACAGGGGATGACGCTCGACGACGGCCCCGCCCGCCCCGCCATCGTGCGCATCCGCGACGAGCACACCGTGGAGGTCACCCTCACCGAGGGCCGCCACCACCAGGTGAAGCGGATGCTCGGCGCCGTGGGCCTCCCCGTGCGCGCCCTCCACCGCGAGGCCGTGGGCGGCATCGACCTGACCGACATCCCCGAGGGAACCTTCCGCCTCCTCGACGACAAGGAAATCCAAGAGGGCCTGCGCTACTCGGGACGGCCCCCACCGAGCGAGTGACATCGTCGTGCCACGGCGACGGCTGACGCACCTGCCGCGCCACCGGCATTGCTCGCGGTGAGTCCACGCTCCGGGCAGAATCCCGGCGCATGAACGCTCTCCTCCGGCCAAGGTCCTGGGCTGTCCTGCTGCTGCTGTGCATCGCATGTGGCGGAAGTGACGACGACACCCGGGACGACGCGGGGCCCGGCACGCCCGACGGCTCCGGAGGCCCCGTCGACAGTGGCACCCGCGAGGACGGCGGCACCGTGTCCGAGCCGGATGGGGGCTCGAATGCGCACCCCGACAGCGGAACCATCGCCCCCGATGGCGGGACGAACAGCGCCGACGCCACCGTCCCCGGGGCCATCACCCTCCCCTTCCCGACGCTGCACCACCTGACGGTGGAGTGGGCCTTCACCGGTGACGCCAACGCCAACGGCGTCGTCTCCGTCCGCTTCCGTCCCACCGGCACGAGCCCCTGGAGGCAGGCGCTCCCCCTGCGTCGAATCCCGGCGGGCACCAACGAGGGCTTCAGCTGGGGCCTGCGTCACTCCGGCAGCGTGTTCGGCCTCCAGCCCGGCACGGGTTACGAGTTGGAGCTCACCCTCACGGACCCGGAGGGAGGCACCACCACGCGGACCGCCACGGCGACCACGCGCGGGGTGCCCGCTCCCATGGCGGGCGCGCCCATCAAGGCCGTGACACCCGCCACCTTCACCACCGTCGCCTCCAGCGCGCAGCCGGGCGACATCCTGGAGCTGGCCGCGGGGACCTACAGCGCCTTCGACTGGTCTCGCAGCGGCACCGAGGGCAAGCCCATCGTCCTGCGAGGCACCACCGGCACCGTCCTCACCGGCCCCATCAACCTGTTCAACCAGAGCTACGTCCACTTCGACCGGCTCACCATCAACGGCCGCGTCCGCTTCAACGGCTCGAAGCACTTCGTCCTCACCCGCTCCACCGTCAACGCCACCACCGCGAACAATGGCGACGCCGTCGTCACCTTCCTGCGCGCGGAGAACGCCTATATCGCCGACAACGTGGTGACAGGTGTCACGCAGTGGGCGGAGTCCTCGCTCGGCGTCAGCGGCGACAACCAGGGCGAGGGCATCTGCGTCACGGGCCCGGGGCACGTCATCCTCAACAACCGCGTCACCGGGTTCCGCGACGGCATCTCGCTGATGGAGGACGACGCCGCGGTGGACCAGTACAGCATCGACATCCTGAACAACGACCTCATCGGCAACGCGGACGACGGCGTGGAGGCGGACTTCTGCTTCCACAACTGCCGGATTGTCGGCAACCGCCTCACCAACAACTTCATCGCCCTGTCGTCCCAGCCGAGCCTGGGCGGCCCCACGTACTTCGTCCGCAACGCCATCTACAACGCGGTGCACGTCGCCTTCAAACTGTACCGGGGCAGCTCCGGCGACGTGCTGCTGCACAACACCGTGGTGAAGCACGGGGATGGGCTCGGCATCTCCGCCGGCAGGCCCGTGGCGAACCTCTACACCCGCAACAACCTGTTCCTCGGCGGACCGGGCGGCTCCTTCAACGGCTACAGCAGCGGCAACGCCAACGGGCGCGTGCTCTACATCCCCGACCTGGTGACGGCGAGCGCCAACCTGGACCACGACGGCTTCGGCACCACGTCCGGCAACTTCACCGCCACCTGGGCGGGCAGCGCCCTCACCGGCCTGAGTGCCCTGCGCGCCAGCACCACCGAGAAGAACGCCGTGCAGGTGGACCTCGGCGCCTTCGCCGCGTCCGTCGCCTACCCCGCCGCGCCCATGACGCTGTACGCGGCGCCGGACCTGCGCCCGCGCGCGGGCTCGGCGGTGGAGAACGCGGGAGCCCCCCTGCCCAACATCAACGACGGCTTCAGCGGCGCGGCACCGGACCTGGGGGCCCACGAAGTCGGCGCCCCCCTGCCCGCCTATGGCCCTCGCCCCTGACAGACGGGTTCGACTTCAAAGGGCGCGTGGCCTCGCGTACCTTCGCCCCATGGTGGACTTTGACCTGGTGGTGATTGGCTCAGGGCCGGCCGGCGAGTGGGGCGCGGTGCAGGCGGCGATGGCGGGCAAGCGTGTCGCGGTGGTGGAGCGCGAGCCCGTGCTGGGAGGCACGGCGGCGAACACGGGCACCCTGCCCTCGAAGACGCTGCGGGAGACGGCGCTGCACCTCTCCGGCCTCAAGGCCCGGGGCCTCTACAGCGTGGAGACGACGCTGCGCCACGCGGCCACCGTCTCCGACTTCCTCTATCGCGAGCGCCGCGTGAAGGGCATGGAGCGCGAGCGCATCGGCCACAACCTCCAGTCGCATGGCGTCCAGGTGATTCAGGGGGTCGGCTCGTTCGTGGACCCGCACACCGTGCGGGTGAGCCGCCCGGGCGCGGAAGACCTGCGCCTCACCGGCTCCGTCATCCTCATCGCCACCGGCTCGTCGCCGTACAGGCCGCCGCTGTACCCCTTCGGCGACGTGCGCGTGCATGACTCGGACGAGGTGCTGGAGATTGGCCGGCTGCCCAGCTCACTCGTCGTCGTGGGCGGCGGCGTCATCGGCTGCGAGTACGCGTGCATGTTCGCCGCGCTGGGCATCCCCGTGACGCTGGTGGAGGTGAAGCCCGAGCTCCTCTCCTTCCTCGACGACGAAATCTCCGCGCTGCTCGCCCAGCGCATGGAGGCGCTCGGCATCCACCTGCGCTTCGGCCAGACGGTGGAGAAGGTGGACGTGCCCGCCGGGGGCGAGGCGCCCATCCGCCTGACGCTCTCCTCGGGCGAGGAGGTGGACGCGGACCAGGTGCTGGTGGCCTCCGGCCGCTCGGCGAACACCACGGGCCTGGGGTTGCAGGACATCGGCGTGAAGCTGGGCGCTCGCGGCCAGGTGGAGGTGGGCCCCACCTTCCAGACGGCGCTGCCCCACATCTACGCGGTGGGCGACGTCATCGGCTTTCCCGCCCTGGCCTCCACCTCCATGGACCAGGCGCGAATCGCGGTGGAGCACGCCTTCACCCTGGAGGGCCCGCAGGCCCTGGCCACGGTGCTGCCCTACGGCATCTACACCATCCCCGAGGTCTCCATGGCCGGGGAGACGGAAGAGGGGCTGCGCGCGAAGAAGGTGCCGTACGTGGCCGGCCGCGCCGCCTTCGCCACCAACCCGCGCGGGCAGATCATCGGCGAGATGTACGGCCTCCTGAAGCTGCTCTTCCACCGCGAGAGCCTGAAGCTGCTGGGCGTGCATGTCATCGGAGAGCAGGCCTCGGAGCTGATCCACGTGGGCCTGGTGGCGATGCTCACCGGCTCCACCGCGCGCCTCTTCGTCGAGACCTGCTTCAACTACCCGACGCTGTCGGAGGCCTACAAAGCGGCCACGTTCGACGCGTTGGACCACCTCAAGCGCGGCACCGGCTGAAGCCGCTTCAGCGGCGGCGCGGGGGATTCACATTCCCCACGCTCCCCACGCTCTTCAGGCTGCCCACGGTGAGCCCCGAGGGGCTCGGCGCCGTCTCGTGGACCTCGTCCGCGGAGGCCCGGGCCAGCGCGCGCGTCGCGGCGCCAGACTCCACGGCCTTCCCGGAGGCACCGCGCAGGAGCTCCTGGACGCGCTGCCAGCGGACCTTCTCCTCCGCCATCAGCCGCGTCAGCTCCTCGCGGGCGGAGCCCTCCGGCAGCCCGGCCGCGGCGGCGGCCACCTTGTCCAGGAAGGGGAGCAGGTAGCCGAAGTCCTTGTCGAATGCGCTGGGGTTCGTCGCCACGTCCATCCTCCTGGGCCGCGCCACCCTAACCCATTCCCCGGGGCCAGCGGCCGTTTCAACCGTGGTACACGCGCGAGGCGACAATCCGGCCCCCGCGCACCTCCAGCACCTCCGCCACCGGCATGGGCGCCTCACCCGGCGCATGGCGCAGGTACTCCATGAAGACGCGCTCTCCGTCCGCCGTCAGCGCCGTCTCCTCGTAGCGCAGGCCAGGCAGCCGGGCGATGGCCTCCCTCCACCACTTCGCCAGGGCCGGCCGGCCCACCAAGAGCCCCCCCGTCTCCGGATGCAGCACCCGAATCTTGGGCGAGGTGTGGGTACAATCCTCGGCGTACAGCGCCACCAGCGCCTCCACGTCATGGGCGTTGAAGGCGTGCAGCCAGGCTCTGGCCACGGAGAAGTTTTCGCTCGCAGTCATGGTTGGAAACCCTCGAAAGAATTCAGCCGAGCCCGCGAACCTGCGCGCGCCCGCGCTGCCCTGTATATAAGGTGGAGCCCGATTTGTAGGCAAAGGTGAGAGTAACAGACCTCACCCTCATGCGGATTTGGCTGGAAACCAAGTCCCGTGGGAAGTAAGGGCCCCGCCTGCTCTGTTCCCTCAGGCACTTTCAAGAAAAGAAGGACCGGATCGTGGCCGCCAACGCACCCATCGACAAGATTCGTAACATTGGTATCTCTGCCCATATCGACTCGGGCAAGACGACGCTCTCCGAGCGCATCCTGTTCTATACGGGCAAGATCCATGAGATCCACGAGGTCCGCGGCAAGGACGGCGTGGGCGCGGTCATGGACTCGATGGATCTGGAGCGTGAGAAGGGCATCACCATCCAGTCCGCCGCGACGTACGCGATGTGGGGTGAGTTCAACATCAACCTCATCGACACGCCGGGACACGTGGACTTCACCATCGAGGTGGAGCGCTCCCTGCGCGTTCTGGACGGCGCCATCCTCGTCCTCTGTTCCGTGTCGGGCGTCCAGTCCCAGTCCATCACCGTGGACCGGCAGATGAAGCGCTACCGCGTTCCGCGCATCGCGTTCGTCAACAAGATGGACCGCGCCGGCGCGAACTATGACCGCGTGGCCGCTCAGCTGAAGGAGAAGCTGAACCACCATCCGGTGAAGCTCCAGTACCCCATCGGCGCCGAGGACCGCTTCAAGGGCCTCATCGACCTCATCCAGATGAAGGCGTTCTACTTCGACGGTGAGAACGGCGAAGTCGTCCGCGAGGAGGAGATCCCCGCCGAGATGCTGGACGAGGCCAAGGTCCGTCGTCAGCAGATGATCGAAGGCGTGGCCGAGGTCGACGACCAGCTCGGTGAGCTGTTCCTGTCCGACGCCGCCATCCCGAACGAGATGATCACCGCCGCCGTCCGCCGGGCCACCATCGCCCTGAAGATGACGCCGGTCATGTGCGGCTCCGCCTACAAGAACAAGGGCGTGCAGCTGCTCCTGAACGCGGTCTGCGGTTTCCTCCCGAACCCCAAGGAGGCGACCAACGAGGCGCTGGACCAGAAGAACAACGAGGCGAAGGTCATCCTCGAGTCCGACCCGGAGAAGCCTTTCGTCGGTCTGGCGTTCAAGCTGGAAGACGGCCGCTACGGGCAGCTGACGTACATGCGCATCTACCAGGGCCGCGTCACCAAGGGCGACTTCATCTTCAACCAGGTGAACCAGAAGAAGGTCAAGGTCCCGCGCATCGTCCGGATGAACTCCAACAAGATGGACGACATCAACGACGCGACGGCCGGCGACATCGTCGCGCTGTTCGGCGTCGAGTGCGCCTCCGGCGACACGTTCACCGATGGAACGGTGAACTACACGATGACGTCCATGCACGTCCCGGACGCGGTGATTTCGCTCGCCGTGTCGCCCAAGGACCGCTCCACCCTGGCCAACTTCTCCAAGGCGCTCAACCGCTTCACGAAGGAAGACCCCACCTTCCGCGTGCACCGCGATGAAGAGTCCGGGCAGACCATCATCCGCGGCATGGGTGAGCTGCACCTGGAGATCTACATCGAGCGCATGAAGCGCGAGTACCAGTGCGAGGTCCAGGCCGGCAAGCCGCAGGTGGCCTACCGCGAGACCATCAGCCAGAAGGGCGAGTTCTTCTACACGCACAAGAAGCAGACCGGCGGCTCCGGTCAGTTCGCGCGCGTGTGCGGCTACATCGAGCCGCTGCCCGCGGACGCGGTGCAGCAGTACGAGTTCGTGGATGACATCGTCGGTGGCTCGATTCCCCGCGAGTTCATCCCCGCGTGCGAGAAGGGCTTCAACGAGGCCATCAAGAAGGGCAGCCTCATCGGCTTCCCCGTCGTCGGGTTGCGCGTGGTCATCAACGACGGCGCGTTCCACGCGGTCGACTCGTCCGAAATGGCGTTCAAGACGGCCGCCATCATGGGCTTCCGCGAGGGCTACGCCGCCGCCAAGGCCATCATCCTCGAGCCGATGATGAAGGTGGAGGTCACCGCGCCCGAGGACTTCCAGGGCTCCGTCGTCGGTCAGCTCAACCAGCGCCGTGGCACCATCCTCTCCACGGAGACGGCCGAGGGCCAGGTGACCGCGGTGGCCGAGGTTCCGCTGAACGCGATGTTCGGCTACTCCACGGACCTTCGCTCCGCGACGCAGGGCAAGGGCGAGTTCACCATGGAGTTCGCCAAGTACACGCCGGTGCCGCGCAACGAGGCCGAGGCCTTGATGGCTCAGTACAAGGAGAAGCTCGCGGCCGAGCAGGCGGCGCGCAAGTAGTCCGCGCCACCGCGACGTCGAGGTTGTAAGGAAGGCGCTCCTCATCAGTGAGGGGCGCCTTTCGCCTTTTCAGGAGTCAGAACACCGTGACGCTGCTTCGCGCCGCCAACGTCCAGCTCAGCTTCGGCAGTCGCACCGTCTTCCAGGGCCTCACCGTCACCATCGAAGAGGGTGAGCGCGTGGGCCTGGTGGGCGTGAATGGCTCGGGCAAGACGTCCCTGATGAAGATTCTCGCCGGGGCCGCCAAGCCCGACACGGGCGAGTTGCAGCTGCGCCGGGGCGCCCGCGTCACCTACCTGCCCCAGGAGCCGGAGTTCGCCGAGGGCGCCACGGTGGCCTCCGAGCTGTCCGTGGCCCAGGGCCCGCTGCGCGAGGCGATGGCCGCCCAGGCGGAGCTCGCGCGGAAGCTGGAGGCCTCGCCCCCGGAGGCCCACGAGAAGCTGATGGAGCAGTTGGCCGTGGTGTCGGACCGAATCGAACAGCTGGGCGGCTGGGACACCGAGCACCACGCCAAGACGCTGCTCGACAGGCTGGGCGTGAAGGATTGGGACCGGCCGGTGGCGCAGCTGTCCGGCGGCCTGCGCAAGCGCGTGGCCATTGCCCGGGCGCTCCTCACGCGGCCCGACATGCTGCTGTTGGACGAGCCCACCAACCATCTGGACGCGGACACGGTGGACTGGCTGGAGGAGGAGCTGGACAAGCTGCCCGGCTCGCTCCTGCTCGTCACGCACGACCGGTACTTCCTGGACGGGCTGGTGGACCGCATCGTCGAAATCCAGCCGGGCGGCGGGGTCACGTCCTATCCGGGCAACTACCAGGCGTACCTGGAGCAGAAGCTGGTGGCGCAGGAGAACGCCGAAGTCTCGCAGCACAAGCGCGAGCGGTGGATTGCCCAGGAGGTCGCCTGGCTGCGCCGGGGCCCCGAGGCGCGGCGCACCAAGAGCAAGTCGCGCATCGACCGGGCGCAGAAGCTGATGGCGGAGAAGGGCTTCCAGCGCCCCAAGGTCGCCGACCTGCGTGTGATTGCCGCGCCCCGGCTGGGCCACACCGTCATCGAGTCGGAGGGACTCCAGAAGTCCTTCGGCGAGCGCAAGGTGCTGCAGGGCGTGGACTTCCGGCTCCAGCGCGGCGAGCGCGTGGGCCTCGTCGGCCCCAACGGCGTGGGCAAGACGACCTTCCTGCGCGTCATCCTGGGGGAGCTGCCTCCGGACGGCGGCAAGCTCGTCATCGGGAAGAACACCAAGGTCGCGTACTACGACCAGAACCGGGCGCAGTTGGACCCGGAGATGACGGTGTACGACGCGGCCTCGCAGGGCGAGGACTGGGTGGACCTGGGCGACCAGAAAGTCGCCCTGCGCGACTACCTGGACGACCTGCTCTTCCCCGTGCCCATGCAGCGGATGAAGGTGAAGGCGCTGTCGGGCGGCGAGCGCAACCGGCTGCTCCTGGCGCGCCTGTTCCTGGAGGGCGCCAACGTGCTGGTGCTGGACGAGCCCACGAACGATTTGGACATCGTCACGCTCAACGTGCTGGAGCGGCTGCTCTTGGACTTCGGTGGCAGCACGCTGCTCGTCACGCACGACCGGTACTTCCTCGACAAGGTGGCCACCAGCATCGTGACGTTCGACGGCAACGGCCGCGTCACGCGCTACGAGGGCAACTACGCGATGTACCGGCGGCTGAAGGAGCAGTCGGATGCCATGGCCGCGAAGGGCGCGCCGAAGAAGGACGAG
>NZ_JABXEM010000294.1:0-13267 GCF_013372595.1 Myxococcus sp. AM011 | reverse complement strand
CTCGCCCTCCGCTACTCCCTCCCGGACTGGCTCGCCGACCACTTCTCCCGCGAGCTCGGCCCTGACGCCGACGCCTTCTGCGCCCACCTCAACGTCCCCGGGCCCATCACCCTCCGGGTCAATCCGCTCCGCTCCTCCCGAGAGGAACTCGCCGAGCGCCTCCGCTCCGAGGGCGTCTCCACCCTCCCGGGCCCCTGGAGCCCGCTCGCCCTCCACATCGACGGGCCCCGGCCCAACCTCTACGCGCTGCCCTCCCTCCAGGAAGGCCGCTTCGAGGTCCAGGACGAGGGCAGCCAGCTCCTCGGCCTCCTCCTGGAGGCCCTCCCCGGCGAAACCGTGGTCGACCTGTGCGCGGGCGCCGGAGGCAAGACGCTCCAGTTCGGCGCCGCGATGCGCGACTCGGGCCGCCTCTTCGCCCATGACCCGGACCCGGAGCGGCTCGACCGACTCCTCCAGCGCTCCTCTCGCGCCGGCCTCACCCGCGTCCAGGTCCTCCGCACCCCTCCCACCCCGGGCCTCGGCGCCGACCGCGTCCTCGTGGATGCTCCCTGCTCGGAGCTGGGCTCCCTCCGCCGCGGCCCCGACCAGCGCTTCCGCATCACCCCCGATGTCCTCGCCCGCTTCCCCCCGCTCCAGTTCGACATCCTCCAGCGCGGCGCGGACCTGGTGCGCCCGGGCGGCCGGCTCGTCTACGCCACCTGCACGGTGAATCGCGCCGAGAACGAGGACGTCGTCTCCGCCTTCCTCGCGGCTCGGCCCGACTACCGCCTCACCCGTCCCGGCGCGGGGTGGCTCTCCGACGCCTGTGTCCGCGACGGCTTCCTCTTCGTCGCCCCCCACAGCCACGGCACCGACGCGTTCTTCGCGGCCGTCCTGGAGCGCTCGGCCGGGTAGGGGAGGGGGCTTCGAGCGACCGCAGTGTCCGCGTTCCGACGTCCGGGAGTACTCAACGCTCCCGGCTCGAATCCGGATGCCCGCCGTCCCCCCGGTGCTATGAAGCGCCCGTGCGTTGGCTCAAGCCCCTCCCGCTCTGCCCCCGCGACACCGTCCACGTCGTCGCTCCCTCCGGGCCCTTCGACCGCCCCCTCTTCGACGTCGGCCTCGCCGTCATCGCCGAGCGCTACTCCCCGGTCCTCCGCCCCGACCTCGACTCCGCTTACCGCTACCTCGCCGGTGATGACTCGCGCCGCGGCGAAGAGCTCTCCCACGCCCTCCTCGACTCCTCCGCCCGCGCCATCTTCTGCGCCCGCGGTGGCTACGGCAGCGCCCGGCTCCTCCCCAAGCTTCCCCTCGCCGACGCCGCGCCGAGCCTCTTCACCGGCTTCTCCGACCTCACCTCCGTCCACGCCGCCCTCCAGGTCCTCGGCCGCGTCTCCATCCACGGGCCCGTCCTCACCCAGCTCGGCAAGCAGCCTCCCGAGGTCCGCGACTACTTCTTCCGCCTCCTCGAGTCCCCCGAGGCTCCGCCTCCGCTGACCGGCACCGCCACCTACGTCCCCGGCACCGCCGAGGGCCACCTCGTCGGCGGCAACCTCTCCGTCTTCGCCACCCTCCTGGGCACCCCGTACCTGCCGCCCCTCGACGGCGCCGTGCTCCTCCTCGAGGACGTCACCGAGCGCCCCTACCGCCTCGACCGCATGTGGACCCAGCTCCGCCTCGCCGGCGTCTTCTCCCGCGTGCGCGGCATCGTCCTCGGCGACTTCACCGCCTGCGAGGAGCGGAACACCGACTACACCAGCGGCGACGTCCTCAGAGACCTCGCCCGCGAATCGGGCGTCCCCTGCGCGGCGGGCTTCCCCATCGGCCACGGCGCTCTCAACTACCCCGTGGCCCTCGGCACGCAGGTCCGCCTGGACGCGGACTCGGCCCGGCTCACGTTCCTCGAAGGAGCCGTGCGTGCATGAGCGCTCCTCCTGAGCAACACCCCATCGCCGTCCTCCAGACGCTGCTCGACGAGGCCGTGGGCATCGGCGTCTTCCCCGCCGCCCAGGCCGTCGTCCTCCACCGGGGCGTCCAGGTCTTCGGCGGCGTCGCGGGCAAGGTCACCGGCGACACGCGCTTCGACCTCGCCTCGCTCACGAAGGTCCTCAGCACCACCGCCCTGTTCCTCCGCCTGTGGACCGAAGGCAAGGTGGGCCCCGAGACCCTCGTGTCCCGCTACTTCCCCGGCTCGCCCGTGGGTGACGCGGGCGCCACCGTCGCGGACCTGCTCTACCACCGCTCCGGCCTGCCTCCCTTCGTCCCGTTCTTCGCCCAGGCCCTCACCGCCCACCCCGAGCTGCTCGACGCCACCTGTCCCTCCGCCACGCGCTCCCGCGTCCGCGACGAGGTCCTCCAGGCCGCCGCCTCCACGCCGCTCGCCGCCGCGCCTCGCACTCGCACCGCCTACAGCGACGTGGGCTTCATCCTCCTCGGCGAGATTCTCTCCCGCGCCGCCAGCGCCCCGCTCGACACGCTCTTCTCCCGCCACGTCGCCGAGCCGCTCGGCCTCTCCGCCCGCTTCCACCGCCTCACCGACTTCCCCGCCGACGCCATGCCCGCGCCCACCGGCGCCTCGCGCCCCCGCGAGCCCGCGCCCGGTCAGGAGTCGCTGTGGAAGGACGTGCCCACCCAGCCCACGCGGCCGGGTGAAGTGGACGACGACAACGCCTGGGTGATGGACGGCGTCGCGGGACACGCGGGCCTCTTCGGCACCGCCGTGGATGTGGCCCGCTTCGGTCAGGCCGTGCTCGATGGCTGCGCGGGGACCAGCCCCGTGATTGCGCCGGCCCCGCTCTGGCACCGGGCGCTCGCCACGGATGCGCTCGTGCAAGGCAGCACGCGCTCCATGGGCTTCGACTCACCGTCCCAGGTCGGCTCCAGCGCGGGCCGCTTCGTGGGCGACTCACCTCCGGGCGCCGTCGGGCACCTGGGCTTCACCGGAACGAGTCTCTGGGTGGACCTGCGTCGCTCGCTGGTGGTGGCGCTCGTCACCAACCGCGTGGCGCTCGGCCGCCAGGAGCTTCGCATCCGCGACTTCCGACCCGTCTTCCATGACTTCGTCGTGGAGGCGCTCGGCCTCACCAGCATCTCGCAGGGAACGCATGGCTGACGACAACGGTAACGTCCTCGACACCCTCGAGCCCGGCAGCGTCCGCCGCGTCCACCTGGTGGGCGTGGCGGGCACCGGCATGGGCTCCTTCGCTGGAATGCTCAAGGCCGCCGGCTACGAAGTCACCGGCAGCGACGAGAATGTCTACCCACCCATGAGCGACATGCTCAAGGCGTGGGGCATCCCCGCCGCCTCGCCCTACCGTCCGGAGAACCTGGACGACGCGAAGCCGGACCTCGTCATCATCGGCAACGTCATCCGCCGCGTGAATCCCGAGGCCACCGCCGTCCGCGAGCGCGGCCTCCAGCAGATGAGCTTCCCCGCCGCCCTGGGCTCGCTCTTCCTCGCCCGCTCCCACTCCGTCGTCGTCGCCGGCACCCACGGCAAGACGACCACGTCCTCCATGATGGCCCACGTCCTCGTCGAGGCCGGCAAGGACCCGTCCTTCCTCGTGGGCGGCGTCACCCAGAACTACTCGGGCAACTACCGCGTCGGCAAAGGTCCGCACTTCGTCGTCGAGGGCGACGAGTACGACACCGCCTACTGGGACAAGGGCTCCAAGTTCCTCCACTACCGTCCGCGCACCGCCATCCTCACCAGCGTGGAGTTCGACCACGCGGACATCTTCCGAGACTTGCCCCACTACGAGGCGACGTTCGAGAAGTTCGTCCGGCTCATCCCCCAGGACGGGCAGCTCGTCGTCTGCGCCGCGTACCCCAACGCCGTGAAGCTCGCGCGCGAGGGCTGCCAGGGCCGCGTCGTCACCTACGTCGCGAAGGAGGGAGCGGACGCGGACTACGTCCCTCGCGAGGTCTCCTTCGGTGCCAACGGCGCGCGCTTCCAGGTGGTGGAGCGGGGCACGGTGCTCGGCACGGTGGAGCTGCCCATGGGCGGCCTGCACAACGTGGAGAACGCGCTGAGCGTCATCGCCGCCGCGCGCGGCCTGGGCCTGTCCTTCGACGAAATCGCCAGGGGCCTGTCCACGTTCCAGGGCGTGAAGCGCCGGCAGGAGCCTCGCGGCGAACCCAATGGCATCCTCGTGGTGGACGACTTCGCGCACCACCCGACGGCCGTGCGGGAGACCATCGACGCCATCCACCACCGCTACCCGGAGCGCCGGCTGTGGGCCATCTTCGAGCCCCGCTCCAACACCAGCCGCCGCAACATCCACCAGGAGGACTACGCCCACGCCTTCACCGGCGCGGCCCGCGCCAGCCTCAAGGTCCCCGAGCGGCATGACAAGGTGCCCGTCGGCGAGGAACTCGACGTGCGCAAGCTGGTGGCGGACCTCCAGGCCCAGGGAATCACCGCCGAGGGCTCCACCGACGTGCAGGCCATGGTGGACCTGGTGGCGCGCGAGTCACGCCCCGGTGACGTGCTGCTCGTGATGAGCAACGGCGCCTTCGGTGGGTTCATCGAGAAGCTGCTCGTGGCCTTGAAGGCCCGCGCGGGGGAGACTGCCTGACATGCGCCTCCCGCTCACTGTCCTCCTGGGTATCCTGTCGCTCACGGGTTGTGCCCGTAGCAGCACGATGCCGTCCCTCACGCCCTCCGTGCCCGGTGGCGCGGAAGAGCAGGGCACGCAGGTCTCCAGCACGCAGCCGCTGGTCTTCCAGGTGAAGCGCTACCCCGGTGGCGAGCCGTATGACCTGGTGAGCGACAGGGGAAGCGTGGTGCTCATCGACGTGTGGGCCACGTGGTGCGAGCCCTGCCGGGACGCGCTGCCCTTCTACGAGAACCTCATGCGCGAGTACGGCGCCAAGGGACTCAAGGTCTACGCGCTCAACGTGGACGAGGACGCGCGCGCGATTGAGCCGTTCCTGAAGGAAGTGAAGGTGGGCCTGCCCGTCCTCGTCGACGAGAACGCCCGCGTGGCCGAGCGCACGCTGAAGGTGCGCGGCATGCCCACGACGTACTTCGTCGACAAGCGCGGGGTGGTGCGCCACGTCCATGAGGGCTTCAACGAGGAGTTCCTCACCAAGTACCAGTCGGAAATCGAAGCGCTGCTGGCCGAGCCCGCGCCGTAGCCTCGCTCAGGAGACGTCATGGCTGACACGGCCCCGGAGACTCCCGCCGAGCTGCGCCGCACCGCGGAGGAGGGGGCTCGGCTCGGGGGCCGCATCCTCGCCGACCGCTTCCTGGGCGAGCGCACCATTGAACTCAAGGGCGGCATCGACCTGGTGACGGACGCGGACCGCGCGTCGGAGGAGGCGGTGCTCGCCTTCCTGCGCGAGCGTCACCCCACCCACGCCATCCTCGCGGAGGAGAGCGGCGCGATGGCGGGCACGGATGGACTGCGCTGGCTGGTGGACCCCCTCGACGGCACCACCAACTACGCCCACCGCGTGCCGCACTTCTGCGTCAGCGTGGCGGTGGAGGGCCCTGGCGGCGTGCTGGCTGGCGCCGTGTATGACCCGATGCTGGACGAGCTGTTCTCCGCCGCGCGAGGGGAGGGCGCCACGCTCAATGGCCGCCCGCTGCGCGCCAGCACCGTGGATGCGCTGGACAAGGCGCTGTTGTGCACGGGCTTTCCCTACGACGTCCGCGAGAAGCCCGAGGGGCCCGTGGGCCTCTTCACCCGCTTCGTCCTGCGCGCTCAGGGGATGCGGCGCACGGGAAGCGCGGCCATGGATCTGGCCTATGTGGCCGCGGGCCGCTTCGATGGCTTCTTCGAGTTCGGCCTCAAGCCCTGGGATATCGCCGCGGGCTCGCTGCTGGTGGAGGAGGCCGGAGGCGTCATCCGCCATGTCACGGGCGCTCCCTTCAGCGTGATGCGCGGAGACGTCATCGCCTCCGCGCCCAAGCTGGCCCCGGTGCTGCTCGCCGAGGCCAGGCACTTCATCGACGAGTTGGGCTGGACGCCCAAGCCCTGAACTGAATCAGCCGCGCAGCTCCGACAGCGCTCGGGCGAAGGCGTTCGTGGTGGCGCCGTGGGCCCCTGCTTCACGCCCGTGCTTCTTGGCCTTGTCCTCGTTCATCTTCCGGTGCGCCTCGTCGCGGGCGTCCTTCTCTCGATGAATGGCCTTGTCTTCGATTTCCTTGCCCTTGTCGGTGAGCGCGTCCGCGGCCTTCTTCCCCAGGTCGGCGGCCTTCTTGCCCGTGTCGATGATGCCCATCAGCGACCACTGCTCGGCGAGCGCGGCCTGCACCGCTTCACGCAACTCCGCGGCACTGTTGCCCACCATGGGCGCCGCGACGTGCCCCGCCTCTGCGAGCTTCGGCAGGTCCTGCGACGAAATGAGCCCCGCATCAGTCGACTGATTCGACATGGTGTACTTCCCCCTGGTGATTTCCGTGGATTCCCAAATCCTCGGAAAATTACAGCGTCATGAGCCTAGCGAAGTATCGAGGAAATCCGCAAGCACCCGGGCGATAGGGAGCCCCGCGTTCTGCTCGAACCACATGAAGCCCGGGCAGGTATTCACCTCCAGGCAGACCCAGTCCTCGGGCCTGGAGGAGCCTCCCGGAGGCTCGATGAGGTCGATGCCCGCGAGGTCGACTCCGAGCGCGCGTGACAGCTGGCGGCAGGCCTCGGCGACGGGCTCGGGCAGCTCGGTGGCGCGCAGGCTCACCGTGTGGCCCGTCATGTCGGGGTGGCGGTAGTCCAGGGCCTGCGTCTCGGCGCGACAGGCCAGCACGTGGCGCGCACCGACGACGTGGGCCCGGATGTTGGTGCCTTGGATTCGCTGCTGGAACTGGTGGGGCGCCAGCGCCTGGCCGGGCCGGGCGGAGGCTCGGGTGGCCTCCCACGACACCTGCTTCACCAGGGAGCGCTCGTCGCTGACGGACTTGATGACGGGGTCACCGTCGAGCGCCCGCGCGAAGGGCTCCCAGCGCTCCCAGGTGCCTCCCACCAGGGTGTCCGGCACGCGCAGGCCGGCGGCGAGGATGGCGGCGTACTGACAGGGCTTGCTGCCATTGGAGAGCATCGCGGTGGCGCGGTTGGCCACCGGGCCCGGGAAGAGGTCGAGCAGTGCCGCCGCGTGGGCCTGCTCGGCGCGGGCCTCCGGCGTCTTGCGCTGCTCGACATTCCCCGTCCCCAGGCGCGAGTAGATGCCCGTGAGCTCCTCCAGCCCGACACGCCAGGTGGGGAAGTGCACCGCGCCCCGGAGTCGTCCCTTCCCTGACGGGCCCTGCGGCAGGTCCAGCTCCAGGCGCACGTCGACGCCCAGGTGACGCTCGTCCACGAAGAGGTACTCGCGCTTCGTGTCGGTGAGGTGCTTGAGGAAGAACGCCGTCACCAGCTCGTCCACGGGCCCCATGACGAGAATCATCGTGCGTCCTCCTTGCTCGCGAAGCGCGCGCGGATGAAGCGCTCCAACTGCGCGAGGGCCACGGAGTCCTCCTGCGCTACCAGTCGCTCCAGTCCCTCGAGCGAGATTCCTAGCTGAAGCGCCGTCCACCGCGCGGAGGCGTCCGGCGTGCCCGAGGACACCAGCAGGACTTCCAGCACGTCGGCCCCGCAGGACGCGGCCAGACGCGTGAGGTCCCTCTCCAGTGCCGACGGTAGCGTGGGAGGTTCCTCCTCGAACTCCAGCGGCCAGAGCGTGACGTGCGAGCCCAGCACCAGGGCCTGTCGCAGCGGACCGGGCTCGGGCACCGTCCACCACACCTGCCCCATGCTCGTCTCCGCCTCCTCGGGCCAGCGAGTCCAGCGCTGGCCATCCTCGGGCGGCGCGCCCAGGTGGAAGTGCGGCGGCGCGAGGACGCTGTCGGCCTCCGGTGAAGGCAGTCGTTGGGCGAGCATCCGCCACATCGCCGTCGTCCAGAGCGGCGCGAGCAGTCCGCGACGGTTGATGACGCGCGCGGGACAACACGTGTGGAAGGCCTCGCGCAGGGCCTCGTACTCCGAGCTCAGGTAGTCGCTCTCCGCGCGGGGCGGGGGTCCTTCGGCGAGGCACCAGAAGACATCCTCGGGCCCCAACTCCAAATCACCCCACGGCCCCAGGAGGCCCGCGCGGAAGCGTCCTCCCACCACCTCCACCCACGGAGTGACGCCGGTGCCCCAGTCGCTCATGGAGACTTCGACGACGCGCAGTCCCGCGCGCTGGGCTTCGGCGCGCAGCACGTCGCGCACGAAGGGAAAGGACTCAGGGCCAACGAGCACCAGGTGGGGCATGCACCGCACAGTCTGCACCGTGCGACGTGCTCCGCGCGCTGGGTGCCGCGCGACCTAGAAGAAGCTCTCCGGCACGAAGACGATGTCGCCGGGTTGGAGCATGAAGTTCTTCTCGCGCCCCACGCCGATGTCCTCGACGGGCACGCGAATCTTGCGCTCCTGTCCGTCCACCACGCGCGTCACCAGCGTGTTGTTCTTCGCCGCAAGCTTGGTGAAGCCGCCCGCGAGCGTAATCGCCTGGACGATGGACATCTCCCCATCCACCGGGAAGGTGCCGGGCTTCTGCACTTCACCGAAGACAAACACCTTGTGCGAGTTGTACTCGCGAATGAGCACCGACACCTGCGGCCGGCGCACGTAGCGCGCCAGGCACTCGCGCAGCATGTCCGCCGCGGTGCTGGGCGTCGTCCCGCGCAGCGGCACCTTGCCGCACAGCGGGTAGTCGATGGTGCCCTCGGGCGACAGGCGCCACGTCCCGGAGTGCTCGGGCTCCTGGAAGACGCGCACCTCCACCACGTCGCCGGGCCCCAGCGTGCCACCGCCCGAGCGGGCCTCTCCCGCCTCGGCCGCCAGCGTGGGCGTGGGGGGCGGAGGACGCGGCGTCGAGCCGAAGCACGCGGACAGCGCTCCCGACAGGAGCAGGGCGATGGACAGGCGGAGGGTTCTCATCCGGGAGGAGACCTCGTGGGCGGGGAAGCTTCCCCGGCGCTGCGGGGGCTCAGTACGTCACCGAGAGGCGAGCATACCCCTCGTGGCGCGTGTAGTTCAGGCCGCCGCCATCCACCGAGGAGGAGCGGTTGCTCAGCATGTAGCCCGCGGCGCCGGTGAGCCACGGACGGAACTGGTACTCGGGCCCCACGTCCACCGACACCACCGTGTCGCCACGGCTGCCGGCGAAGCTCAGGAAGTCCACCATGCCCACCGCGTGCAAGGTCAGCTTGCCACCCATCAGCGAGCGGGCCTCCAGGGAGAGGCGGTCATCCCGGAACGTGCCGTAGGCCGCCACCGGCTCCAGCCTGCGCAGGTAGCCGCCCTTGAACGTCAGCGTGGGGCTGAACAGGTAGGTGCCGTCGAGCTGGCCAATCACCGTCCCGCCGCCCGTCGCCCCGAAGTTCTGCCCCCAGCCCGCCTTGGCCGTCACCGCGACCTTGGGCGACACCAGGCCCGCCACGCCGATCATCGCGCGCAGCAGCGTGGCGTTGGGTCCACCGTCGTTGAAGTAGCGCCGCACGTCCACGCCGGTGTCGAGCACCAGCGCCGTCTTCGGCAGGAAGCGCCAGCGGCTCTCCACGCCCAGGTGCAGGTTGCCGTAGTTGAAGCGGTCCGCGCCGACGGGGTCGCACACACTGTCGCCGCAGTCCGCGGGCGCCGATGCCGCGAGCGGCTCGAAGAACTCCATCGCGTAGGCCACGCCGGGAGTCACCTCCACCGCGCCTCCACCCGGCCGCCACGGGGCCCTCACCTTGGCCTCGTTGTAGAGGCTGAGGATGCCCGCGCCGATGGCCGCCGTGCGCGTCCGGTCCGAGCGCGCGAACTGGTCCGACAGCTCCAGCGACAGCGGCGCCTCCGGGTTGATGCGCGCCAGCAGGTCCGCCGCGCCCTCCATGTGCGAGGCCGCGTTCGAGCCCTTCGTCATCAGGCCCGTGAAGAGCACGTAGTCCAGGTTGGCGTTGAGGTTGAACGCCAGCCGGGGGGAAGGGATGTCCAGCCGGATGCCCGGCCGGATGTGCATCACCAGCTCACCCGACAGGTCCGGCGACACGCCCCCGGGGAACTCCTGGCCCTCGCGGCCGAAGTAGCCCACGCCGCTGTCCAGGCGCGTCTCCAAATCGAAGTACGGATGCAGCCGGCCGTTGCCCACCTTGAAGCCGTTGCCACCCGTGGGCGGCGGAGAGCTCATGTCCTGAGCCATGGCCACGGAGCCGAGCGCCATCAGCGCCAGCCCGCAGACCGTGCCCCAGAATGTCCCTCTCAGCGTCATGGCTCGCAGTGGCTTCCCAGTGAGAGGGCGTACCCACTCCCACCTTTCATGCGGACGGCCTCGGGCGTCATAGCACGCGCGATTTCAGAGGCCGAAGAATTGTTCGACACGGGACCTGGACTCGGCCGGAGGGCGCACGGGACTCAGTTGATGGGGCTCGCGGGCGGCGGCCTGACGAAGATGTCGTCGGGAGGGGGCGGGCGAGTGGGATCACCACCAGGCAGGTTCTCGGGCTCCTCCACCTCGACGAAGAGGTTCTCGTCGGTGCGGAAGGCGAGCTGGCCGATGCACTCCTCGGCCTCCGAGCGGAGCTGACCGACCTTCTGCCGGGCGATCATCACCTTGGTGTATTCGTGCTCGCTGGCGGAGACCTCGCGCCGGGTGAGGGCCTCCTGGAGCGACACGTCCGCGGACTCGGAGATGCGCAAGAGGCCCTTGATTTGCGTGAGCTTCTCGTTGGCGCAGTTGAGCTTCACCACGTCCTTGGTGCGGCGCGCCTCCTCCACCTTGCCGAGCACCTGGCGGAGCACGTCTCGCATCACGCTCAGCGCCTGGGTGCTGCGCTCCAGCTTCTGCGAGTCAGGCACCTCGCTGGCCTTCTCCAGGGCCACGGCGGCGGGGGGCGCCCGGGGCGAGGGCACCGGTCCCTGCGCGACGGCCACGCCCGTGGCGACGATTGCAGCGACCATTCCGACAGTGCGCATACGCCTCTCGGCTCTCCCGGCCCTTCCCATGAGCGTCAAAGCGTAGAAGGCGGGGGGAGGGGTGTCAACGCGACAACCCTCCAGTTATTCAGTGGTTACCGGAGAGGCGGGCATTGGCCTCACGCAGTCGAGCAGCCAGGCTTCGCGCGATGTTGACGACGACGAAGGTGAAGCCCTCGGCGTGGTGCTGGCGGAAGGCGCGCAAGTCTCCAGAGGTGAGTTGGAGCAGGTGGGCCTGCGTGCGCGCGCGGACGGTGGCGGAGCGGTAGTCCTTGTCGATGAGGCCCATCTCCCCGAAGAACTCGGGATGGGACAGCACGGCCAGGGCCCGAGGCTCGCCATCGTCGCCGTCGCGGACGACTTCCACCTGGCCCTCGACGACGACGAAGAGGCTGTCGCCCAAGTCGCCCTCCGCGAAGATGACCTCGCCGGGGGCGCAGTGGCGCGTCCGGGCGAGCTCCGCCAGGCGGTCCAGCTCCACGGGGGAGAGCATCTCGAACAGCGGTGAGGCGGCGATGACTGCCAGCTTCTCCATGGTCCCCTCGGAGCCCGCGCCAGGTGCACCGGTGCTGGAGACTACCCCGTTGGAGAGAAGACGAAGGGGTAGGACACGGTGGCGGCGGACTCGGGCTTGAACGGGAACACCCAGCCTCGGATGGCGGCGCGGATGCAACTGGCCACCGCCTCGCTGCCGAGCGTGTTCTCGTCGATGTCGAAGTCGCCCACCCGACCGGACGGGGTGATGGAGAAGCGCACCACCACCTTGCCCTTGAGGTTGGGGTTTCGCTTGAGCTCCTTCTCGTAGCAGCTCTGGATGGCGCCCTTGCGCGCGCGGACGTAGCGGGCGAGTGCGTCGCGGTCCACGTCGGAGCTGTCGACCTCCGGCGTCGAGTCCTGCACGCGGCCCTTCACTTCGACTTCCTTCTTGGTGCCCAGGTCCACCTTGCCGCCGCCCTGGGTGCCCAATTCGCCGATGCCCGTCACGGTGCCGGTGCCACCGCCGCGCGGGGTGTTGCCCTTGCCGACGGCGGCCTCGGTGGCCACGCCCACGCCGCCCGCGCCCTGGAGCGCCGCGACGATGTCGTTGCCACCGCTGGCGTTGCCCAGCACGTCCTGGAACGCGCCGGTGCCCGAGCCCTTGGAGCCGAGCATCTTCAAGAGGCCCTTGTCGGAGACCTTCTTCACCATCTCCGCGTGGCGCTCGGCGGCGGCGGCCGACGCGGGCTTCTCCGATGCGGGCTTCTCCGCGCCATCCTTCGGCTCGGTGGGCTTGGGGTCTTCCTTCGGTGCCTCGGTGGGGCCCGGTGCGGCGGGCTTCACGGCTTCGATGGGGCGCTGGGGGATGATGGCGCGCACGAAGCGGTCATCGAGCTGATCCAACGCCAGCTCCTGCTCCTTGGGTGCCTCGGCGGAGAGGATGATGGCGGCGCCCGAGAAGTGGACGAGCAGCGAGGCCGCGAGGATGCCGAAGAAGACGCGGTCCATCGTCTTCCAGCGGCTGACGCGGATGTCCGAGGGCATCAGCGGACGCGCTTCCTCGGCTGGGGGCGCGACGAACTGGAAGAAGAGGGTGGCGTCGCCCAGCTCCACCTTGCCGCGCGCGGTCTCCTGGAGGGGCAGGACGTAGAGGTCGCCGCGGCGCGAGGCGAGGCCCTGGGATCGGAGGGCGTCGAAGTCCACGTCGGAGGAGCCGAGGTTGACGCGGCCCTTCATGGACTCGTTGATGACGAGCAGGAACTGGTGGCCCTGGTGCTCGAACACGCTGAAGCGCGCGGGCCGGTCGTCCGAGGCGGGCAGGACGATGGTGTTGCGCGCGTCATGGCCGATGGTGACGCTCTCGCGCCGGACATGGTGCTCTTCGACAATCTGGCCGTTCTGGATGAGGCCGACGCGGAGCAGCTTGGAATGTGACGGGGCGGCCATGGCCTAGAAGGGCTCCTGCTCGACGCTCTTCTCGACCTTGGGCACGAAGCTCTCCGTGCGGTTGAGGTCGTCGAAGCTCAGGTTGGAGCGGGGGAGGATGTAGAACGCCTGGGGCTTCTGGATGCGGCCCTCGACGGTGAGCGCGTCCAGGCGGATGACCTTGCGAGGCGCCTTCTTCGCGGGCGCGGTTTCGCTGCTCGACGTGGCTCCGCCGGTGCTGCCGGGCGCGGAGGACTTTTGAGTGTCCTGCGCGAGCACGGGCGCGGCGGTGAGGAGCACGAAGAGGGCGAAGGGGGCGCGCATGCGGTCCTAGTTCTTGTCGGTGGCCAGCTTACCCGAGCCGCTCTTCGAGGGCGCGGTGCTGGAAGCAGGCTCGGGCTGGGACACCGGCGCGGGGGGCGGAGTTCCCTCCGAGGGTGCTCCGACGTGCGCGGAAGGTGCTGGCTGTC
>NZ_JABXEM010000293.1:0-13366 GCF_013372595.1 Myxococcus sp. AM011 | reverse complement strand
GCCCACCCCTCGTCCCGCCTCGCATACGGCCATCCAGCGTTTCGGAACATCCCGAGGCCCCCAACTCCAAGCCTGGAGCCTCGGGCCCCGGAAACGCAGAAGGGCCGGCGCCCCGCGTGTGGCGGGAGCACCGGCCCTCTGCTTCACCACCCGGGCCTCACGGGGCCCTGGGGGCTACGACTGGCGGAACTCGGCGTCCACCACGTCGTCCTTCTTCGCGCCCGGCTGAGCCCCGGGAGCAGCGCCGCCGCCCGGAGGAGGCTCGCCACCCGGCGCACCACCCGTGGCCTTGTACATCTCCTCGGCGGCCTTGTAGCTGGCGGCCTGGAGCTTCTCGAGCGCGGACTTGATGGCGTCCTTGTCCTGACCCTCGCGAACCTTGTTCAGCTCCGCCACGCTGTCCTCGAGCGCCTTCGCCACGTCAGGAGTGAGCTTCTCCTTGTTCTCCTTGACGAGCTTCTCCGCGGCGTAGGACTGGGCCTCCGCCTGGTTCTTCAGCTCCACCAGTTCGCGGCGCTCCTTGTCGGCCGCCTCGTTCGAGCGAGCGTCGGCGACCATCTTCTCCACCTCGTCCTTCGCCAGACCGGACGAGTGGGTGATGGTGACCTTCTGCTCCTTGCCCGTCGCCTTGTCCTTGGCGTTGACGTTGAGGATGCCGTTGGCGTCCAGGTCGAACGTCACCTCGATCTGCGGCACGCCACGCGGCGCGGGCGGCAGGCCCGTCAGGTGGAAGCGGCCCAGGCTCCGGTTGTCGTTCGCCATCTCGCGCTCACCCTGGAGCACGTGGATCTCCACCTGCGACTGGCCATCCGCCGCCGTGGAGAACGTCTCCGACTTGCGCGTGGGGATGGTGGTGTTGCGCTCGATGAGCTTGGTCATCACCCCACCCAGCGTCTCCACGCCCAGGCTCAGCGGCGTCACGTCCAGCAGGAGGATGTCCTTCACCTCGCCGGAGAGAACACCGGCCTGCACCGCCGCGCCGACGGCGACGACCTCGTCCGGGTTCACGGAGCGGTTCGGCTCCCTGCCGAACAGCCGCTTCACCGCTTCCTGCACCTTCGGGATGCGCGTGGTACCGCCCACGAGCACGACCTCGTTGAGGTCCTTCAGGTCCACGCCCGAGTCCTTCAGGCACTTGCGGCACGGCTCCAGCGAACGCTCGATGAGGTCATCGATCATCGCCTCGAACTTGGCGCGCGTGAGCTTCAGGTTGAGGTGCTTCGGACCGGACGCGTCCGCCGTGAGGAACGGCAGGTTGATGTCCGTCTCCGTCGCGCTCGACAGCTCGATCTTCGCCTTCTCCGCCGCCTCCTTCAGGCGCTGGAGGACCATCTTGTCCTTCTGGACGTCCAGCCCCGTGTCCTTCTTGAACTCGGAGATGAGCCAATCCATGATCCGCTGGTCGATGTTGTCACCGCCCAGGTGCGTGTCGCCGTTGGTCGCGAGCACGTCGACCACGCTCTCGCCCACCTCCAGGATGGAGATGTCGAACGTGCCGCCGCCGAAGTCGTAGACGGCGATCTTCTCGTCCTTCTTCTTGTCCAGGCCGTACGCGAGCGCCGCCGCGGTCGGCTCGTTCACGATGCGCCGCACCGTGAGGCCCGCGATTTCACCCGCGTCCTTCGTGGCCTGGCGCTGGGCGTCGTTGAAGTACGCCGGGACGGTGATGACCGCCTCCGTCACCTTCTCACCCAGGTAGTTCTCCGCCGCGCGCTTCAGCTTCAACAGCACCTGCGCGCTGATCTCCGGGGCGCTGTACTGCTTGCCGTCCAGTTCGATGCGCGCGTCGCCGTTGGGCCCCCGAGCAACCTTGTAGGGGACCAGCTTGGCCTCCTCGGTCACCTCGTCATGCCGCCGGCCCATGAAGCGCTTGCTGGAGTAGATGGTGCGCTCCGGGTTGGTGATGGCCTGGCGCTTCGCCACCTGACCAACCAGCCGCTCGCCGTCCTTCGTGAACGCGACGACCGAGGGCGTGATGCGGCTGCCTTCCTCGTTGACGATGACCTTGGGCTCGCGACCCTCCATGATCGCCACCACGCTGTTCGTGGTGCCCAGGTCGATCCCAATAATCTTGCCCACGGTTCGTATCCTCCGGAAATAACTGCGTTTTCTGCGAAAGCTCCTGATGTATGCCCAACGTAACCACCCACCCCCCTGTGTCAAACCGGAGGCGACGTCGGGCCCTCTGACACAAGGTGATGCTCCCGGGTGCGTAGCGCAGTGCGCACGAGGCTGGTTGCCGCGTCACGCCATCGCCACCTTCACGACACGGGTGCGTAACGCGCTCTACACCCCCGCCACCCCCAGGTAGCAACCAGGCGACCTTCCGCACTGCAACCAACGCTGCAACCCCTTGGAATGACATGCCTGCCCGCCTGCTGACGCCCCGCGTCACCCGTTGGCAATGAAAGTGCACATTGCGGCAGCGCGTCGATGTCGGGTTCCCCCACCCGCACCTACCCTGGAGCCTGTCCCCATGCTGGTTCAGCCCCTGCGCTCTCCGGACCTCCGCCGCTCCCCGTCGGCGGACGCGTCTGTCGAACCCAAGGTCGCGGTGCTCCTCAACGCCAATGCCCGGAAGGTGGATGCCCGGGTGGTGAAGTCCCTGTCGCACGTGGTGCCGGAGCAGGACCTGTTCCTCTCCCGCTCGCAGTTGGACGGCCGGCGCATCGCCCAGACGGTGCTGGAGCGCGGCTATCCCATGGTCTTCACGGGCGGCGGCGACGGAACCTTCATGGGCTTCGTCAACGAGATCCTCCAGCAGGTCGGCCCCCGAGGCCGCTTCGCCGGTCAGCAGGCGCCCCGCTTCGGCATCCTCAAGCTGGGCACGGGCAATGGCATCGCCGCCCACGTCAACGCCTCCGGCACCCGGGGCGACGGCATCCTCAACGACGTGCTGCGCGCCCGCACCGGGGAAGTCCCGGGCTTCCGCCCCATGGACCTGCTGATGGTGGACGGCCAGCGCGCGCCCTTCGCGGGGCTGGGCGTGGATGGCAAGGTGCTCAACGACTACATCTGGGTGAAGGAGAACCTGGGCAAGGGGCTCTTCAAGAGCATGCTGTCCGGCAGCGGCGGGTACTTCTCCGCGGTGGCCTGCAAGACGGTGCCGCACTACCTGACGCACTCGACGTGGGTGGAGTGCGAGGTCGTCAACGGCCAGGCGGGCGAGGCGTACCGGCTGGGTCCCGACGGCCAGCCCACGGGTGAGCCGGTGGCCCCTGGCGAGCTGATCTTCCGGGGCAAGACGATGATGGCCGCCGCGGGCACCATGCCCTTCTACGGCTATGGCTTCCGGATGTTCCCCTTCGCGTGTGGCCGGCGCGGCTTCATGCAGCTGCGGCTGGGCCAGGTGACGCCCACGCAGGTGCTCGCGAACCTGCCCAAGCTGTGGAACGGCCGCTGGTTCCCCGAGGGCCTGCACGACTTCCACGTCCGCGAGGCCACCATCCGCTTCGCGCGCCCCATGCCCTTCCAGGTGGGCGGCGACGCGGCCGGATATCGGGACCAGGTGTCGCTGTCGGTGGCGCCCGAGTCCATCGAGCTCGTCGACTTCAACGGCGCGCTGAACTAGCCCGCGCTGCGGGGGGACGGTGCGATTGCCGCCCTCCCCTTGCTTCCGCTCAGCCCCTGTCGCGTGAGGCCGGAGGCTTCTCGCCCGGCTCCTTGCGGCGTCCCACCAGGAAGGCGTAGCTGACGCTGGCCTTGCCGTTGCTCTCGCGGTGCAGCGCCAGCTCCTCGCGCAGCGGGGATGCCTGGGGGCCGGACGTGGGCCGCAGACAAGCCTCCACCTCGCGGTAGTAGTCGTCGAGTTCCACGTCGTGCAGCGACTCCGCCGACTCCGGCTCGAAGCCATTCAGCTCCAGCGACTGGAGCAGCTCGCGCGGCAGCAACAGGGGCGCGCCCAGACGGCGCTCCCACAGCTCCGCGGCGGCCTTGGGCAGGAAGCGCCCCACCCTCGCGGGGAAGGTCATCCCCAGCCGCCCTCGTCGAGCCAGCAGCGGCCTCAGGGCGGCCAGCGTCCCGCGCAGGGTGTACAGCACCCGGCCCTGGACGAGGATGGCATCGAAGGCTCCATCCGGCAGGCCGAGCGAATCCAGGGACACGCCGCGCACGTCGATGCGGTCGGTCAGGCCCTGGTTGCGCACGCGTTCGCGGGCGGCGGAGACCAGGGACTCGTCCATGTCCGCGGCGACGACGGAACAGCCCATCTCCCGGGCCAGCAGCAGCGCCGCGGCGCCATCCGCGCCACACCCGAGCACGAGCACCCGAGCGCCAGGCTCCAGTTGGGCCACCTTGGCGAACCGCCGAGTCACGTCGTCCGAGCTGAACGC
Organism: Myxococcus sp. AM011; assembly: GCF_013372595.1. Classification (NCBI taxonomy): domain Bacteria; kingdom Pseudomonadati; phylum Myxococcota; class Myxococcia; order Myxococcales; family Myxococcaceae; genus Myxococcus; species Myxococcus sp. AM011. The sequence goes on along the minus strand of NZ_JABXEM010000293.1, from coordinate 9,035 downwards.
GCGCCGGGCGTCCGCGGGGTGGTAAAGCGGAAAGGAGTCTGCCGGGCTCATGGGCTCCTCATATACCCAACCCCGCCCGGACTTCCAGAGACGGCGCGGGCCTCCCACCCGGGGGAGGAGGCCGCGCGCGTCCGGCGTCACAGGTAGTAGACGATGCGCGGGTCCATTTTCAGGTGTTCATAGATGGTGCGCCGCTGCTCCTCGGACAGCAGGTACACCGACACGCTGAGGGACAGGTACTTGCCCTTGCTGCTGGGCTGCTCGCGGATGGAGTCCGGCGAGATTTCGGTGCCCATCATCTTCCGGAACAAGTCCCTCACGTGCTCCGGGAAGCCGGGGCCCTGCAGGCCCATCACCTTGAAGGTGTAGACCGAGGGGTACTCGATGAGGGGCTTCTTCTCTCCGTCTTCCGGAGGGGTATCTCCAGGGCCGTCGGTCGTCATGACACGTCTCTTCGAACAGGCACCCGCGGGTGCCTAGAGCAGGTTGGCGGCGAGTTCGGCCAGGGCACTGCGCTCGCCCTTGGCCATGGTGATGTGCGCGGCGATCTTCTCGCTCTTGAAGCGATTGACCACGTGCACCAGCCCGTTGTTGGTCGAATCCACGTAGGGGTTGTCGATCTGGAACGGGTCCCCCGTGAGGATGATCTTCGTGTTGTCTCCCACGCGGGTGATGATGGTCTTCACCTCGTGGGGCGTGAGGTTCTGCGCTTCGTCCACGATGATGAACTGGTTGGGGATGCTCCGGCCACGGATGTACGTGAGCGGCTCGATTTCCATCAGCCCCAGGTCCAGGAGTTCGTGGTAGCCGCGCCCGGCCTTCTTGTCCGCGCGGCTGAGGTTCATCAGGAACTCCACGTTGTCGAAGATGGGCTGCATCCAGGGGTTGAGCTTCTCCTCGACGCTGCCGGGCAGATACCCGATGTCCCGTCCCAGGGGGAAGATGGGACGGCTCACCAGGAGCTTCTGGTAGAGGTTCTCCTCCGTCACCTTCTGGAGTCCCGCGGCGATGGCCAGCAGCGTCTTGCCCGTGCCCGCCTTGCCGACGATGGTGACGAGCTTGATGTCGTCGTTGAGCAGCAGGTCCAGGCAGAAGGCCTGCTCCATGTTGCGCGGGCGGATGCCCCAGGTGCCCTCCTTGCTCTGGCGGAGCAGCGGCACCAGCCGGTTCTTCAGGCCGTGCAGCCGCCCCATGGCGGTGTGCGACGGATTCGTCTCGTCCTTGAGCAGCACCAGCTGGTTGGGGAAGAGCGTGTCCACGTCCGGCAGCTCCACCTCCGCGCCGGGCTTGTACATCTGGTCCACCAATTCCTTGGGGACGAGCCGCTCGGTGAAGCCCGTGTACAGCTCGGTGATCTCCACCCGCTCGGTGTCGTAGTCCTCGGCGATGAGGCCCAACGCATCCGCGCGGATGCGCAGGTTGGTGTCCTTGGTGATGAAGACGGCCTGGGTGTCGGGCTCCTGCTCCATCAGGTCGATGGCCACCGCGAGGATGCGGTTGTCCATCAGGTTGCTGTCCGCCATGGACAGCGGCAGGTCGCGCTCCGTGAAGCACACCCGGAGCATGCCGCCCCTGGGCATGGGCACCCCTTCCTTCAGCGAGCCCTCCGCGCGGAACGTGTCCAGGTAGCGCGCCACCATGCGGGCGTTGCGACCCAGCTCGGAGAGATCTCTCTTGAACTGATCAATCTCCTCGATGACGTAGATGGGGATGATGACGTTGTTGTCCTCGAACGCGTAGATGCTGCGCGGATCATGAAGGAGGACGTTGGTATCGAGGATGAAGTTCTTTCGCATCGTGGGTTCGCGCGACCTGATTGGTTCGGGTGCGACCGCTGGGGACCGTGCGACGTGGCTGAGCCTGACGCCCACTCCAATATAGACAGGGGCTCCGACGGAAGCAGCCAGGATGGTGTCGGAGGCGCGGGCTGTTCGAAACCCCACGCCACTCCCCTCAGTGCGCGAGCACGGGGGCGAGCGGGTCGTACCCCAAGAGCTCCGCCAGTCGCTCGGGTGGTGGCCCCGGGGGCATGCGCTCCCAGGGGAAGCGCTGCTGGAGCGCCTCCTCGTCGAGCGTCAGCACCCGCCGGCCGGTCTGCTCGCGGGCCTCGGCCCATGCCTTGGCGTCGAACGAGCGGATCAACCTGCGACTGAGCGGCGACAGCATGGGCATGGGGGTGAAGGGGATGTGCTGCCCGTCGGCGTCGCGCATGCAGCCCAGCTCCACGGCCCACGCGAGCAGCCAGCGAGGCCGCTTCCCACCAGCGCCGCGCAGCGCGAGGAATCTCCCCTGGGCCGCGCCGTCCACGAAGAGGAAGCGCCGGTCATAGACGCTCGCGGCGGCGAAGGTCGAAGGCGTGAGGGCCAGCGCCTCCGCGCCGATGCGACGGGCCATGAGCATCAGGAGTTCCAGCAGGGGTGCGGAGAGCGCGAGCCCGGGGTGGCTCTGTCCTGGCAGCGGTGGACGGTGCCAGTCGAAGGAGCGGCCCGGGTTCTGGAGCAGCAGCGCGTCCACGTAGAGCAGGGGCACGGTGGCGAGCACGTCACCGAGGCCGACCTCGGCGCCGGTGGCCATGCGAAGGGACAGGTCGGCGACGGGGGCATAGAAGCGACGGCTCCACAGGACGACGCGGGGGCGGAACGGGTCCTCGCCCTGGATGCGCAGCTCGATGGGCCCCACGCGCTCCTCGGCGCGCTGGAGCAGGCCGTAGGCGCGGAGCACCCGCTCCAGACCCTGGTGGCTGTAGGTGCCGAAGAGGAGGCCCACGCGGGTCTTCTGGGAGTCGCCCAGGCCCAGGTCCTCGAGGGAGAGCTCCTCGACATCGGGCGCGGCCAGGTCCGCCCCGCTCAGGTGCTGATAGATGCGGCGGAAGCGGGTGTTGATGGGCAGCGTCCGAGGCATGGGGCCTCCTAGTCGTAGCGGATGTCGATGACGGTCAGCTCGATGTCGCCCCGGGGGCGGTGCACCTCGACGGAGTCGCCCACGCTCTTGCGCAAGAGGGCGCGCCCGATGGGGGACTCCACGCTGATGCGACCTCCGGCGGCATCGATCTCATCAGACCCGACTATCTGGTACGTCGTGCGAGCTCCGTCCTCGTCCTCGAGGGTGACCGTGGCGCCGAAGTAAACGTGTGCACGGTCACTCTGTTCAGAAGGCGTGACGATGGTGGCGGTGTCCAGGCGCTTTTGTAGGAAGCGGATGCGGCGGTCGATTTCGCGCAGGCGCTTCTTTCCGTAGATGTACTCGGCGTTCTCGGAGCGGTCGCCCTGGGCGGCGGCGGCGGAGACCTCGGCCGTGACTTTGGGGCGCTCCACGTTGAGCAGGCGGATGAGCTCCCGGTGCATCCGCTCGGCGCCCGAGCGGGTGAGGTAGCGGCGGAACGGGGCCTTCTCTTCGCCGTCCTCGGCCTCCAGGTCTTCGTGTTCTTCAGGGGGGAGGTCCTGGTGGGCCATGCCCTCTGTATACCGCCGATGCCTGACGACGGCGTGGGGACGGGGCCCCCGGCGTTCACCGGGAGTCGGGGAGTCATCGTCAGGAAGGGGGACGTGCGCTCGCCAGTGGAAAGCGCGAAGGAGTTCGGGTAGGAAGCGCCTGCCTCCGAGGCCCGGGAGGGCCGCACGTGGATTTTGGACAAAAGAATAGTGCGAGTCGCTAGCTCAGATGGTAGAGCACCGGCCTTTTAAGCCGAGGGTCGGGGGTTCGATCCCCCCGCGACTCATGTAGGTGGCGACGTCCCCGTCGTCTAGAGGCCCAGGACGCTGGCCTTTCAAGCCGGTAACACGGGTTCGAATCCCGTCGGGGACAAGTAGGAACGCGGGGCTGGACGGTGCAAACCGTCCAGCCCCGTTCGTTTTTGGCCGCTCCGTGTTGCTCCTTTGGGCCGGAACAACGCCGCCAGCGGCCCATGAACGGGACTCTCCACGGGCGGTCATCATCAGGCCGAGTTTGGTCGCACAGCTTCCGGACACGTGCGCCTTGCAATGGCCCTACGCCGGGTCAAGTCCACTTGAAGCCCTCCTTCGTTCGGACGACCGCCACGTCGAGCAGGTAGTTCCCGAAGGGCGGATAGCGCGCCCGCCAGCCTCTGCCTGCGCGGTGGCAGTCCTCGTGAGTGCGTTGCTCATGGTTACGTGGGCCCTTCGGCTTGGGCCGAGTCAGCGGTGAAGTGCGCTGCCCCGCACGTAAATGCGTGCGGATTCCGGGAGTGGCTAGGGGCGACGCACATGCAGCCAAATTACACACATGCAATGTGTCTGATTTCGAGAGGATTTCGTTTGGGTGCCGATCTGAATTTGCACCGGGACTACGTTTCGATAAAAATCCCAAGGAACGAGTCACGAAAGCTGGGGGGAGACATGAACTTGATGCGCATCATGGTGCTGGGCGTTTTGCTGTCCGGCGGGCTAGCTGCTGGGGGGATGAAGGACGACCGCAACGTGTTTATCAACACCCAGCTTCGTGCCGCTTATGCGAGCATGGGAGCTGCTCGAAACTCGTCAGACTTCACTCAGTACCTGGTGTGCCAAATTGTAGCAACGACCAGCGGCATTTCTGGCACCTGCGAAGCGCAGAACACACAGGGAACACTTGTCGCCTGCCAGACGACAAATCAGTATTTACTAGAGGTACTCAAGTCAATCAACGACACCAGCTTTGTTGGCTTCTCATGGGATGTAAATGGAGAATGTAACCAGATTTATGTCGGCCACGGGTCGCCCTACGGCCCGAAACAATAGTTCCTACTGTCTTGAAAAGCATATAGGGCTCGCAATCAGTCCCGTGGAAAGCAAGCCCGTGAGTGATGGTCGGATTCTTCCAACGCACAGTTCAAGAGCCTCTATCCTCACATTTGATAGAGGTTCAAAGCGCGGAATCCGCTTCGAGCAGCGCGAGCTTGTGCGCTTGGGTGCTCACCCCAATGCCAAACTGCACGAGATGGCCAGGCGATCCCGCGAGGTGATGGTCGAGCTGGGCATCCGGCGCCCCCATGGCCTCCAGTCTTCCCAGGACAAGATCAGCACGAACTAGCGCCGTACATCCATGTGCCCCCAGTGTGCCCCTCCAGCGAGGATTGAGAGGCACACCAGGAAACAGCATGGGACGGGGCGGGATGACGAACCCGCGACTCAGCCATACAGCTCGCTCAGCGGACCCGGAGCGATTCGCGTGCTGCCCTCCTGCCCGAAGGTATTGAAGTCCGCGTCTCCGAACGCGTGGCCGAGCGTGTTGAAGAGGTTGGAGACCTGCCGGTTCCGGGCCGCGTCGTACTTCGGGTACACCACCGTGCGCCCATCTGTCTTCAGGCCCAGCGCGTTGCCGCCCACCACGAGCTTCGGCCACTCACGCGAGGTCGAGTGGTGCTGCTCGCCGTTGTCGGACATGAAGACAATCGCCGTGTGATCCAGCATCGATCCACTCGCGCCGACCTCGGGCGTGGCGGCCAGCGTCCTCGCCAGGTTCGCCACCAACTGCACGTGGCGACGGGTGACCTCGGCGACGCGATCCCAGTTCTGCCCCGCATCCAGGCCGTGCTGCAGGCTGTGTCGCGGGATGTCGGTCACATCCGGGCCGTAGGCCACGTCAAAACCTGAGGTGCCCGTCGCCAGCACCACCGTGTTCGTCAACCCGCCCAGGAGGGACGCCGTGGCGATCTGGAACTGCGCCTCGAACCACTTCAGCGAGTCGGGCGGTGAGCCCGCGCCGGTGATGAGCGGGTTGTCCTTCGGCGCCAGCGGCAGGTAGGGCCGCACGCGGTCCGCCATGCCCGCGAGCTGGTCCTCCCGCGTGCGCAGCGACTCGAGAGAGGAGACGTAGCGCTCCAGTTTCAGCCGCTCGTTGGAGTTGCCGCTGAACTCCGCCAGCGCCTTGCGCGAGTCGGTCAGCGCGAAGTCGAAGAGCATCTTGCGGTCTCGCCCATTCGTCGAGCCACCGAGCAGCGAGCCGAAGGTGCTGTCGAACGCGAGCGACGGGTTGACGATGATGCCCGCGGGCTTGCGCGGTCCGAGCGCGCAGGTCTCGTACACGATTGACACGCGCGCGGAGCTGGTGCCCAGGCGCAGCACGTCGAACGGTGCACCCCGGCGCAGGCGAGGAGCAATCACGGCGTCGAAGGTCGCGCCCGCGCCGTTCACCGCGCAGCTCAGCCCGCCCGTCCCGCTGGAGTGCCCGCCGCCCGCGATGAGGTTCGAGAGCCCCAGCAGCACGGCGGAGCGATTCACCAGGTCGATGTTGCCGGAAGACGCCGCCAGCGGCCCGAGGCTGATCGCGCTGGCGAGATTGTCGCCCTCACGCACCAGCGGCGTGTCCTTGTACGCGTCCCAGAAGAGGCGGTCGGAGGTGTTGGCGCGTCCACCCAGCGCCGCGCGGGTGCCCGTGCTCAGGAGCGCGCGGGGGTAGACGCCATTGCACTCGAGGACCAGCACCAGGCGCGCCGGCAACGCTGGCGACTGGGCATAGACGTCGTGGAAGTAGGGCGCGAAGAGGCCGGCGGCCATGCCCTTCAGGACGGTTCGTCGCGAGAACATGGCAGTCACTCTCCAGCCTGCGGCACACGCCGCGTCTTCCAGGTGTCACTGGTCATCAGCGTGGTCAGCATCTTGGAGAACGAGCCATGGTTCTCATCATAGGTCTGCTCCATCCGCGTCAGCGTGCAGGCGTCGCTCGGGTTCTCGGGGCGTCCCATGAAGTAGCGGAAGGCCTGTCGCACGAAGCAGCGTTTCACGTGCGGCGAGGTCGCCAGGCGCTCGCTCAGCTCCACCGCGTCGCGCACCGCGCCGTTCAGCGCGGGGTCCGGCATCGAGGTGAGCGTCGAGCTTCCGTCCGGCGTGGTCCAGCCTCCGCTGGTCGAGTGGTCCCGAGCGCGCAGGAAGCCCGCGTGGTTGTAGATCTCGAAGGGCAGGCCGAGCGGCTCCATCAGGCGGTGACAGCCCTGACACTGCGCTCCAGCGGTCGCCTCCTGCAGGCGGCGGCGCGCATTCTTGTCGGCCGCGTGAGCGCCGACCTGTGCCGCCACCTGCACGCTGCTGAGCGGCGGGACGAAGCCGCACAAGAGGTTCTCGCGCACCCACTTGCCGCGGTGGACGATGGACGGGTCATCCTCGAAGTTGCCGCCGTGCGCCGCCAGCCACACCGGATGGGTCAGCACGCCCGCGCGCTCGGCGGCAGGCAGCGCCTTCCAGCGGCCCGCGACGGTCGCCGGGAGGATCTCGCTGACGTTGTAGGGGTGCGAGAGGCCCTTGTGTGAGTCGTACGCCGCGTTCTGCATGGAGGGCACGTAGAACGTGCGCGTGGTGAGCAGGTTCGCCAGCACGTCTTGATCCTCGACCACCACCCGGGCAATCAGATCATCGAACTGCTGGATGAAGGTCGGCTCCAGCGGATGGAAGTTGGTGAGCAGGTTGTCGTAAGAGACCGCGCTGATGTAGCCGAGCCCCTCGAGTTCGAAGCGCGAGGTCGCCGCCGGGGACTCCTTGAACACCGCGGACACGTGCCCGTAGCCGAGCCACTCGCGAAAGAAGCCCGCGACTCCGTCACCCAGCCAGTACTGCCCGCGCTTGGAGCGCTGGTCCTCGTTGTAGTCCTGCACCAGGTCGAAGCGCGGCGTCCCGTTCTGGTGGGCGTCGACGCCGCCCAGGTGCTTCTGGATCAGGGCGGTGGTCGTCGCATCCTGCATGAGCGAGCCGTCCTTCGCGGCGGTGGCCACGTCCGCCAGATGCCCCTCCAGGGGAGCCGAGTAATGCGGCCACACGAAGCTCGGCGTGGCCGAGGGCGCGCGCCCCGCCAGCGCGTAGGACAGCTGCGAGCCGAGCTCGAGGCTGGTCAGCTCCACGCGACCGTCCGCCGGCGCGCCGCCCATCTCGCGGCGGAACATGGCGCCGGTCATCATCCACGCGGCGTTGGAGATCCGCGTGATGGAGTCCGCGCGGTTTTGCGGGGAGTTGCTCGGCTCCTGCGCGATGACCGCGGTCGCGAAGGCGGTGAGGCGGGTGAGCTCATCCTCGGTGGGTGGGCGGAAGAAGACACCGAATTCGAGCATCTGGCCGAGGTGGAACCGCTTGCAGGAGTCGCTCGGGTTCGATTCGACGAACATGCAGTTGAAGCGCCTGTCGGTGAAGACACGCTCCATCCGGTTGCCATCCGGGTAGTTCATCGTCCACGGCGCGGCGGCCTCGCCGACCACCGGCAGGAAGAGCTCCACCGAGGCCTCGTCCAGCGTCTCGTCCGTGGCCCAGGAGCTGTACTGCTCGATGGCGCTCGGGTCGAGCGGGTTGTCGTAGAAGCTGAACCCGGTCCAACTTCGCTCCACCGAGCCACCGACGTTGCGGGTGAACTCGCGCCGGTTCATGCGGCGGATGCGCGTCGGCGCATCCGAGCGCACGCCCTCGGTGCAACTGAAGAGCGCGGACTGATCGAGCAGGTTGGGCTCGGGCACCACCGTCGCGGGCGGGCCGTCCGTGCCATTGCAGAGGGGCATCCCCTCCCCGATCCAGGTCTCGAGCGCGGTGAGCTCGGCTGCGCTCGCGCGCTCATGAGGGACCGGCGGCATCGGAGACGCGTTGTCGCGCATGCGGATGAGCGCGCGCTGGGCGTTGCTGAGCCTCCCATCCGTCGCCGAGCTCACCCGCATGTCGTGCAGGGCGCGCAGCGGCATCGTCGCCCCCTGGGTCGGCAGCGCGCCGTGACAGCTCGCGCAGCGAGCGGCGAGCACTGACTGCACCACGCACGCGGCGGCCAGGTCCCCCCCGGGTCCACCATCGGGTCCCCCTGGGTTGTTGGGACCTCCGTCGTTGGTGTCGTTGGACCCGATGGAGCCCTTGCACGCAACGAGGCTCAATAGTCCGGCCAGCAGGAGGACGCGGTTCATCCGGCCAGATTGCCACGGACGGCTGGTGGGATGGCAAGCAGGCCATGCCGGAGGGGCTCAGTCCTTGCCGGGCGACCTGTGAGGGCGCGCCGGTGCCCACAAGATTTCATCAGGGGCGGAGCGTGCGCTTCAGTGCTAGGCCATGCGTCCATGTCCGGCGACTCACCCGTCC
>NZ_JABXEM010000292.1:0-13411 GCF_013372595.1 Myxococcus sp. AM011 | reverse complement strand
TCGCTGGCCTCCTCGGGAGCCTCTTCCGGCTCTTCGGCCGGCTCGGCCTCCTTGGGGACCTCTTTCGGGATCTCCTTGGGCTGGACGATGGTGTCGGGCTTCTTGGGCTTCTTGGGGGTCGTCTTCGGCTTGGTGCTCGCCGCCGGAGGAGGAGGCGGCGGGGGAGGAGGAGGCGGGGCCATGGTGGCCTTCAGCGTCACCTCGATCTCCTTCTCCTCCTCGACCGGTTCCCGTGTCGACAGGAAGTAGGCCACGCCGAACAACGCGACGTGCAGGATCACGGAGATGGTGGTCCCCACGCCGAACCGCGCTCTGGGCGCCTGACCGCGGTCAAGGACTGAATCAAACATGTACTAGACTCCTCATCACCAGTGGACACCCACCACGCCCCGCCCGGCTGAAAGGGCGCGCTACCATACAGAAACGCGTTCCGGGTTCAAGCAAGCACGGTCAAGGGTAACTGACGTGATCGCGCAATTGCCCCACTGGTTACCAAAAAGCAACGGTCTATTGACAACTGATAGACCTCGGATATTTTCCCCAGTCATTTTCGGTTGCAGCCCACCTTGGAGGGGTCTGGTATGCACTTTAACCGAGTGCTCCGGGAAACCGGAGTTGTCCTGGCCGCAGGTCTGCTTTATGGATCGGCGGCTTTCGCGCAGTCGAGCACGATGATCGGTACTGTCATCGACGCTCAAAGCCGGCAGCCTGTTCCTGACGTTGTTGTCACCGCGACCTCGCCCAACCTTCAGGGTGAGCAGACCGTGGTCACCGACGCTCAGGGCAACTACCGTATTCCCCAGCTGCCGCCTGGTGTTTACACCCTGCGGTTCGAGAAGGAGCAGTTCAAGCCGTACGCGCGTTCTGACGTCCAGCTGCGTCTGAACCGCACCATCCGCGTCAACGTCGAGCTGCTCCCCGAGTCCCTCGGTGAAGTGGTGGAGATCGTCGGCGCGCCGCCGACCATCGACGTGGGCTCCACGACCACGGGCGTCAACGTGGATCAGGAGTTCATCAAGCGCATCGCCGTGGCCCGCCCGGGTGGCAAGGGAGGAGCGGCTCGCTCCTTCGAGTCCCTGGCCGAGCTGGCGCCTGGCGCCCAGAACGACCAGTACGGTGTGTCCATCAACGGCGCGACCTCGCCTGAGAACGGGTACGTGGTGGACGGTCTGTCCACGAACGACCCCGCCTACGGCGTGAACGCCAGCCCGATGAGCATCGAGTTCGTGCAGGACGTGAACATCATCACCGGTGGTTATCTGCCGGAGTTCGGTCGCTCCACGGGCGGTGTCATCAACGCGGTCACCCGGTCCGGCTCCAACGAGTTCCACGGCTCCGTGTTCGCGAACCTGACGCCGGGCACCTTCGAAGGTAACCGCAAGCTGATCCAGGAAGAGGGCACTGTCATCAGTGGCCTCAACGAGCTGAAGAACCTGGGCGACTTCGGCGCCACCCTCGGTGGTCCGATCCTCAAGGACAAGCTGTGGTTCTTCGCCGGTTTCGCGCCGTCGTTCACGCGCTACCAGCACACCCGTACCCTGAACGCCATCCGGCTGAACTCGGACGGCTCGACGGCGATCAACGACGAGGGCTTCACCGTCGTCGACCCCATCGCGGGCTCGGACCGTCAGTACTTCGCTGACACCCGGACCGTGCAGTACATGGGTAAGCTGACGTACCTCATCAACCAGGACCACAACGTCTCGGTTGCCCTCAACGGCACCCCGACGACGACCGGTGGCATGGGCAAGCTGAGCATCAACCCGCAGTCCGGTGGTCTGCCGGGCGCGCTGGCCGCTCGTCCGGGCGACTACGCCTTCACGGAGACCAACGCGAACGCCACGTCGCTGGCCCTGAAGTACGCGGGCGCGTTCATGGACAAGAAGGTCCTGGTCGACGCGAACCTCGGCTGGTTCCACCAGACGGCGTCCACCCTTCCGGCGGACGGCAGCAAGCTGGGCTCGACGCAGGGTCTCGCGGGCTACTCCCGCATGACCTACGTCAACCCGCGCCGGCTGACCCAGTTCGAGAACCTGCCCGCCGGCCAGGAGGGCGCTTGTGATCCGCTCGTCCTGAACGAGGGCACCCCGGAAGAGGAAGTCATCGAGCGTTGCCCGATCACCGGGTACTCGGTCGGCGGCCCTGGCTTCATGAGCGATGCGAAGCTGGATCGCTACCAGATCAACGCGAAGGCCACCTACCTCCTGAACGCGCTCGGCACCCACGTGCTGAAGGCGGGCGTCGACACGGAGTTCCTGTCGTACGACCAGACCAAGGCGTACGGCGGTGGCGTGTTCTTCCAGGAGTCGGCTCCGTACTCGGGTGCGACGCTCAATGGCGCGCCCTACGCTGGCGCGGCGCTGGCGGACTACCGTCGCTACGGCTACCAGGCGTCGCCTGACAGCCCCATCACCCAGCTGACCCAGCAGTCGAAGACCACCAGCACCACCATCGGTGGCTTCCTGCAGGACTCCTGGTCCATCGCCAACCGGCTCACGCTGAACCTCGGCGTGCGCTACGACGTGCAGGCGATGTACGGCGGTGACGGCGAGCTGGCCCTCATCCTCGGCAACCAGTGGTCGCCCCGTATCGGCGCCATCGTCGATCCGTTCGCCAACGGCCGCACCAAGTTCTTCGTGAACTTCGCTCGCTACTACGAGCAGGTTCCGCTGAACATGCTCGACCGCGCCTTCCCGGGTGAGCGTCGCTACAACGCCCGCCGCGTGATGGCGGAGCCGGGCACGGGTGAGGCGGGTTGCGATCCGTCTGACCGCACGAGCCAGGAGACGGAGTGCCGTGACCCTGCCAACGTGATTGCGCAGCCGGAGAGCAGCCGCAACCCGAACCGCCTCTACACGGGCGGCAAGGTGGAGAACGAGCCGATCGACCCGGACATCTCCCCGCAGTCGTCCAACGAACTCGTCGTCGGCGGCGAGTACGAGCTCATCGCCAACACCCGCGTGGGCGCCAGCTACACGTACCGCAACATGAACATGGTCATCGAGGACATGAGCCGCGATGACGGCAACTCGTACTTCCTCGGCAACCCGGGCAGCGGTTTCGCGAAGGAATTCCCGAAGCCGGAGCGCAACTACAACAACGTCACCGTCTACCTGAACCGCACGTTCTCGGACGGCTGGCTGGCCCAGGCGAACTACACCTGGTCCAAGTTGGAGGGTAACTACCCCGGTCTGTTCCGCCCGGAGACGGCTCAGCTCGACCCGAACATCCTGTCGGACTTCGACCTCGTCAGCCTCCTGGCGAACCGCACGGGTCCGCTCCCGTTCGACCGTACCCACCAGATCAAGGTGTTCGGCGCGAAGGAGTTCAACTTCACCAACGAGCTGTCCGCGAGCCTGGGTCTGTCCTACCGCGGCAACTCCGGTACGCCGATCAACTACTTCGGTTCGCACGCGCTCTACGGTCCGGACGAGTCCTTCGTCCTTCCCCGTGGCGCTGGTGGCCGTACGCCCTGGCTGAACGTCATTGACTCCAACATTGGCGTCAACTACCGCGTCAGCAAGGACAGCGTCGTCTCCGTCACCCTGGACGTCTTCAACCTCTTCAACTTCCAGGGCGTCAACACGGTCGACCAGACCTATACCCTGCGCAACGTCGCGCCGATTGCGAACGGCAAGCCGTCCGACCTTCCGGGCAACGTGACGTGGCAGGAAGGCGAGGAGCGCGACGAGCCCTTCGGCACCGTCGACGGCGACACCAACCCCAACTTCAAGAACCCGACCAGCTACCAGCCGCCGCGTCAGATGCGTCTTGGCGTCCGGTACACGTTCTAGTCTCTGGCCACTCACGGAACCGGGATTTCAAGTCACATGACCAAGAACATTCTCAATGCTGCGATGGTTCTCGTTGGCGCCGCCGGTCTGTTGACCGGTTGCAACTTCGACCAGCCCGAGGCTCCCTGCTTCGTGCAGGACAGCACCAGCTGGGCGGCCATCTACGACTCGTTCGATACTCCCACGGATGGCACCGGCGCTTGTGAAGTCAGGGCGCCGCCCGCCGAGCTCCTGGGCGTCTACAAGTTCGTGGATCCGGACGACCTGAGCAAGGCGGAGATCACCATCCGCCCCAACGGCCTTGCTAGCCGCGCTAGCCGGGATCCGGGTCCCACGACGGACCAGACGGCCACGGGCGCCTTCGACACGGAGCCGGACGACAAGGGCTTCTGCACGGGGCGTAACTTCACCGAGGCGAAGGTCGTCGCGGCGGCGGCTGGAACCAACCCCGCCACGAACATCACCTACCAGTTCAGCGATGTGCAGGTGTACGCGGCGCCGTCCCTGCCGGGTACCCAGCTGACGGGTCAGTTGAAGTACACGCGTGATGGATGCACCTCGAACTACACCATCCGCGCGCTGTGGCCCGCCATCCCCTGCTTCCCCACTGGTGACGCGACGGGTCCTGCCGAGCTGTGCGGCGAGGGTTCGACGCTGAACCCGGACTTCGCCGCGGAGTGCGGTCCGGTGCTGGGAACGTCGGGTGGTCGTCAGTTCAGCTACTGCATCCCCGCGAAGGCCATTCCTTCGCTGAAGTAGTCGTGAATCGCTGAACAGCGCCACCTACCGGGTGGCGCCTCGCGGCCCCGGCAGCCCTCCTCAGGGAGTGGACTGACGGGGCCGCGGTGTTTGATGGGCTGTACCTGTCGGTCTGGGTTGTTTCTGTCTGGAGGCACATGGAGGGCCGTTACTCACTCATCCACCACGTCCGCTCGCTGCTGGACGACGAAGAGGGCACTCTCTACAAAGAGGCTCCCTTCCGCGTGGCCCTCTGCTACCCGAGCCCCTACCACGTGGGGATGAGCTCGCTGGGCTTCCAGGCCATCTACCGGGAGATTCACCAGCACCCTGGCGCCACCGCGGAGCGGGTCTTCCTCCCGGACGACGTGGAGGCGTTCAAGAAGACCCGGACGCCGCTGTTCACCTGGGAGTCCCAGGCCTCGGTCTCCAGCTTCGCGATGCTGGCGTTCTCCGTGGCCTATGAGCTGGAGCTGACCGGCCTGTTCACCATGCTGGAGCTGGCGGGGATGCCCGTGCTGGCGGAGGAGCGCCGGGAGGGCCGCCATCCCCTGGTGGTGGCGGGGGGGCCCCTGACTTTCTCCAATCCGGATCCGCTGGAGCCCTTCGTGGACGTGCTCGTCCAGGGCGAGGCGGAGGACCTCATCCACGTGCTGGTGGACGCGGCGGCCACCATGGAGCGCGAGGCCCTGCTGGACCACCTGGCGCGCATCCCCGGCTTCCGGGTGCCAGGGCGGGGAGGGCAGCGCTACCACGTGGCCCGGGCCACGGACTCGCGGCTGCCCGCTCGCACGCAGATCATCACCTCCCACACCGAGCTGCGCTCGATGTTCCTCATCGAGCCGGAGCGGGGGTGCTCGCGGGGCTGCCACTACTGCGTCATGCGCCGGACGACGAATGGAGGCATGCGCACGGTCCCTCCGGAGCGCGTGCTGTCGTTGATCCCCGCGCACGCCCGCCGGGTGGGACTGGTGGGGGCGGCGGTGACGGATCATCCCCGCATCGTCGAGCTGCTTCGCACGCTCGTGGATGCGGGAAAGGAAGTCGGCGTGTCGTCGCTCCGGGCGGATCGCCTGACGCAGGAGCTGGTGGATCAGCTCCGCCGGGGTGGGGCGACGAACCTGACGGTGGCGGCGGACGGGGCCTCGCAGCGCATGCGGGACATGGTGGACCGCAAGCACTCGGAGGAACAGATTGTCCGGGCGGCGGGGTTCGCCCGCACTGCGGGCATGAAGCAGCTCAAGGTGTACAACGTCGTGGGGCTCCCCTTCGAAGGGGACGAGGACATCGACGAGCTGATCCGCTTCACCACGGAGCTGTCTCGCATCCTTCCCGTGGCGCTGGGGGTGGCGCCTTTCGTGGCCAAGCGGAACACGCCGCTGGACGGGGCGCCCTTCGCGGGCATCAAGGAGGTCGAGAACCGGCTGGAGCGGCTGCGCAAGGGCCTGCGTGGACGGGCCGAGGTGCGCCCCACGTCCGCGCGGTGGGCGTGGGTGGAGTACATGCTGGCCCAGTGTGGCCCGGAGGGTGGGCTGGCCGCGATGGATGCCTGGCGGGCCGGGGGGAGTTTCTCGGCCTGGAAGAAGGCGTTCGAGGCCCGGGGCTGTGAGCCCTATCTGGCGCGTCGGGTCGCGGACGAGCGGCGCAACCCCGTCCACTGGCCCACCGTGCCGAAGATGGCGCCCCCCGCCACGGCCGCGTGACGGAGAAGTGCAAGAGCCACTGCACCGAGGGCTCCGCTTCCGCTAGAAGTCCGCTGGCGCCGATGGCCGGCGCCCAGGGGCAGCGGAGAACCAGGTGAGCGCGCAGCGTGTGGACAAGGCGTGGCAGCAGAAGGGCCTGAAGGAGTACTCGACGGAGGCCCTGGTCGGAACGCTCGGTCACTACGGTATTCCCGTGGCCGAGGAGGACTTCCGGAAACTTTCGGAGACGACCTTCCCGCTGGGCATCGCCCAGCAGTGGAAGGCCAGGTGGAAGGGCACGGGCCCCTTCAAGGACTTCGTGGTGGCGGCGCCGGTGGAGCTGTGGCGCCGCTGGCTGCCGGACCGCGTGGCGCCGTACGAGCTGACGGACACGCTCGCCTCGCTCATGAAGGAGCTGCTCCAACTGCTCAACGGCAAGGCCGACGCGTCGGTGGCCCCCGCCTTCGAGAAGATGACCAGCCTGCGCGCGCGGCTGCCCGTGGATGACAAGGGCGGCCCCCAGGAGCGCTTCATGCAGGAGGCGCTGGCGCCGTTCTCGGAGAAGGACGCGGAGCTGTTCGACAGTCTCGCGGAGACGCTGGCCCGCTCCGGCCACCCGGACCACGCGGAGTCGTTCGCGGACCTGGAGGAGTTCTTCTTGCCGGACCGCAAGGGCATCTCCCGCGCCATGGTGCGCGCGGCCCGCGGCGAGCAGGACGGGGCCGTGACCGACCTGGTGAAGCTGACCGAGGACACCGCGCGTACGCCCATCGCCCGGATTCTGGCCGTGGACGGACTCATCCACCTGAAGGCGAACGGGCCCGCCGCGCAGGCCGGCCGCATGCTGCTGGAGTGGGCCGAGTCGACCAAGGACCTGCACCTGGCGCTGGACCTCGTTCCCCGCCTGGAGCACGTCTACAAGGCGCAGAACGACCGCGTCTCCCTGCTGGACCTGGTGCGCACCGCTGACCGGCTCAACGCGGAGCACGACCGCATCCATCCCGGCCACACCCGTCACCGTCACGGGCGCTGAAGCCGGCACCTGGCGGCGCGCGGGCGAGAGCTCGCGCGTCGCGTCCGGAAGGGCAGGGCGTGCCACCGGCGCCTCCAGGGGTGCCCGAAAACGCGAAGCCGGTGAGGCTCATTCGACGAGGAATTGCTCGCGGGGCGCCGCTCCGTGAGGCCTCTCCGGCGAATGTGGATGGGCTCGAGGCGCATGCGGAGAGAACTGCTCTCGGCGCACTGCCTCCCGAGGAGTCTCTCCGGCGAACGGGTGAGCTCAAGGCGCATGCGATGAGGAGTCGCTCGCGGCGCACTGCCCCTGAGAAGTCTCTTCGGCGAACGGGTGAACTCGAGGCGCATGCGGCGAGGGGAGACCGCAGGACCGTCGATGCGCCCTGGAGAGCCCCTACTCTGCGGTGTTCGAGCCTGTGCTCTGTGCCTGACGTGCCGGCTGTTTGCGCCGCGCCTTCTTCTTCGGGGAACTCGCTACCTCCGGGGCCCGCGGGGTCGCTTGCTCGGCGGAGACCTCGCCTCCGCCCTGCGTCATCACGGCTGGAGGTGATTCGGGCGAGGCGACTCCGACTTCCGGCGCGACGACTTCCTGGGTCGCCAGGGGCGTCGAGCGCTTCAACGGAATCTTGAGCACCCGGGGCACGCCCTCCACGACATCGCGCGTGGGCACCACGGCGCCCACCGTCGTGTAGCGGATGGCGCCCGTCTGGGTGAAGGCGTGCTTGAGGGTGTACTCCTTCGCTCGCGGCAGGAACCAGTCACGCACCGCCTTGAGGGGCAGCACGTGCAGCTCTCCCTGCGAGAGGAAGACGTACACGAGCAGGTCCGCGCCGCTGTAGAGGAAGCAGCCCGGCGTGTCCTTCTCCAGGTTGGAGACCAGCTCGAAGAAGTAGCGGCGGCGGGTGGCGTTGCGGTCGCCCTTCACCTCGATGCCGCGCACCTCTCCCGTCGGCAGCTCCCAGAGGAGGTCCACGCCCCGGTGCTGGAAGCGGGGGTCCGACTGCACGTCATGCACGCGCGAGCCCGGCTCCGTCTCCAGCAACCACGTCCGAGCGTGTTGCACGGCGCGGTCCGCCGCGCCCTGCACGCCCCTCATGCTGAAGCTGCGCGCCATGTCCTAGCGGCGCAGCTCGACGCCCGTCGCGACGAGCTGGACCTCGCGCGGCTTGCCATCCGCGCCGCGCGGGACGATGGCGCCTTCCGCCTCGTAGTGCGACGCGTGGCCCTCGCTCAGCTCCGCCACCTTCACCACGCCCTCCACGCGCGCCTGCGAGCCCGCCGAGTCCAGCGGGACGAAGAAGCCGTAGTCCTTGAACGTCACGCGCACGCCCGGCCCCTTGGCCTGGGGGTCCGTCGCCAGCTCCATCCAGCAGCCCTTCTTCTCGCACGCCTTGCGCACCGTGCCCTCGAGCCGCACCGTCTTCCCGTCATGGGGCTGGGGCTTCGCCAGCAGGTCCGCGAGCTTCACGGAAGACGCGCCCTTCAGCGCCTCGCCCCGGGTGAGCTTCCAGTTCTCCTGCGCGGCGGCAGGCGCCGTGGCGGCGGCGGTCGCCTCGGGCTTGGGCGCGGCCTTGGCGGCCTCGGCGGGGTGGTGGCAGTCGGCCGCCGCGGCCTTGTCCGCCGTCTTGTCCTTGGCGGGCGTCTTGTTGTCGCCGGCGAACGCAATCAGGGGAACAGCGACCAGCAGCATCAGGGACGTGCGGAGCGAGTTCATGACTCGCTCGCTTAGCCAAAACTCGTTGCCCCGGCAAGGCGACGCCCGTACTAGAGTGTGACTCCCGCACACCTCTTGGCGAGGCGCGCATGAAGGTCTTCCTCCCTCCTCGCAATCGACGCCTCGGCACCGTGGACTACCTGGGGCTCATCGGCCTCGTGGGGCTGCTCGTGGCCCGGTACATCCCCGTGGCCCGGCTCATCCCCTTCTGGGGCTGTGTGCTGCGCGAGCGGACAGGCTGGCCCTGCCTCGGCTGCGGGCTGACGCGCGCGGCCGACCGCTTCGCCCACTTCAACTTCGTGGGGGCCTGGGAGGCCAATCCCCTGGGGACGGTGGCAGCCTTCCTGTTCACCCTGGCCGTCGTGGCCATGGTGCTGCACCTCGTCTTCGCCGTCCCCATCCCCGAAATCACGCTCTCGCCCCGGGAGTGGAAGACGTTCCAGAGGGTGATGCCCGCCATCCTCCTGGTGAATTACGCCTACGTGGTGGTGAAGACGCGCTTCCCCCACCTGTTGCTATAGCGTGGGGTCGTGACTTTCGCGCTCGTCCTGCTCGGCTACCTCGCCGGCTCCATTCCCTTCGGTGTCCTGCTGACGCGATGGCTGCGCGGCGTGGACGTGCGCCAGAGCGGCAGCGGCAACATCGGCGCCACCAACGTCACCCGCGTCGCGGGCAAGAAGCTGGGCGCGTTGGTGCTCGTGCTGGACGCGGTGAAGGGCGCGCTGCCCGTGGCGCTCGCGCTGCGGCTGGTGCCGGACCTGCCCACCGTGCACGTCCTGGTGGGGCTGGCCGCGGTGCTGGGCCACGTCTACCCCGTGTGGCTCAAGCTGCACGGTGGCAAGGGCGTGGCCACCGCGCTGGGCGTGCTGCTGGTACTCGCGCCGCTGGCCGCGCTGGCCGCGGGCGCCGCGTACATCTCCATCTTCGCGGTGTGGCGGGTCAGCTCCCTGGGCTCGCTCGCGGCCGGAGCCACGGCGGTGGGCACCTCTGCCTTCACCGCCCGGGCCGTGGAGTACACCGGCCTCTCAGCTGTCCTCTTCGCCCTCATGCTGTGGACGCACCGGAGCAACATTGGCCGGCTGCTTCGGCGCACGGAGCGGCGCTTCTGAGTTTTCGTCCAGGTGGCCGCTGCCCACGGCCCGGTAGCCGAGCAGCGTGCAGTCGATGGGGCCGTTCCACATCTCCCGGCGCGCGGACGGGCGCGCATGGAAGGCGCTCTCGAAGGCCGGGTTGCCGGAGAGCACCCAGACGCGCCAGCCGTGCACGCGCAGGGACTCGCCCAGCTTGTAATAGAAGCTCTTCATGCCCTTCTGTCCGCCGGAGCCGCTCAGGCGGTCTCCATAGGGCGGATTGGTGAGCAGCAGGCCACTGGCGGCGGGCAGGTGCGGAAGGTCCGTCGCGTCGGCTTCGGCCAGGATGATTTCCTCCGAGAGCCGGGCGGCCTGCACGTTGCGCTGGGCGGCCTCCAGGGCCTCCGGGTCCTTGTCGAAGCCCCAGATGGGGACCTCCACCTTGCGCTCGTTGCGGCGGGCATCCGCGCGCAGGTCCACGAGCAGCTCCTTCGCGCGCGGGCCGATGACGGGCCAGCGCTCCACCGCGAAGTCGCGGTTGAGTCCGGGGGCTCGGCGACGGGCCATCAGTCCGCCTTCAATCAGCAGCGTGCCGGAGCCGCACATCGGGTCCACCAGCGCCTCTTCGCCCGTGTAGTGCGCGGCGCGCAGCACGGCGGCGGCCAGCGTCTCCTTGAGCGGCGCGACGGTGGGTCGCACGCGGTAGCCCCGGCGATTCAACGCGTCGCCGCACAGGTCCAACGACAGCGACAGCGTCTCGCGCGACAGGTGCGCCACCACGCTCACGTCCGGGTCCTTCGTATTGACGTCCGGCCGGGTGCCGACCTTGGTGCGCATCCGGTCGACGATGGCGTCCTTCACCTTGAGCGCGACGAAGCCCGAGTGGCTGTGCTCGCTGTCCTTCAGCGTCGCATCCACGGCGAACGTCGTGGTGGGCGTCAGGTGCTCCTCCCAGGGGACGCTCGCGGCGGCTTCGTACAAGCCCTCCGCGCCGTGGGCCTCGAAGGTGCCCAGCGGGTAGAGGATGCGCATGGCGATGCGGGACCAGAGGCAGACCATGAGGGCCTCGTCCAGCGAGGCCATGAAGCGGACTCCGCCGCGGTCCTGACGGATGCGGCGCGCGCCAAGCTCCTTGAGCTCGTCCGCGAGCAGGTCCTCGGTGCCGCGAGCCGTGGTGGCGAAAAGGGCGATGCGTTCAGCCATAAGACACCGCCCTTAGACGACCTGGGACTGCTTGGGAACCCACAAGACGCCTCAGGTGCCCACCACCTCGTAGATGGCGAACGTCGCCCCGTCCTGCTCGGCGCTGGCTTCCTTGGCGCGCCGGAAGTCCTCCGACTGGAAATAGCTCCGCATGGCCTCCCTGTCCCGCCAGCGCGTCACCAGCAGGAGCTCCGGCGAGCGCTCGAAGGACCGCAGCACCTCCAGCCCCAGGAACCCGTCATGGGTGTCCACCCGCCGCGCGCGCTCCTGGAAGCGGGCAATCAGGCGCTCGACCTCCTCGGGTGCGGGGCGGAAGCGGGAGATGGCGACAATCATGGGCGCTCACCTGGGACGTGCTGGGGGAAACGAAGATGGGGGCGCCCGGACCGCTCCGGACACCCCCACGCTTGAACAATCCTCGATGCAGGGGCCCGTCCCTCGCGGCCCCGCGTGGCTACATGGCTCCGGCGCCGGGCATGTCGCCCACACCCCGGATGAGCACCTCGCGGGGCTTGGCGCCATCCGCCGCGCCTACCACGCCATCGCGCTCCATGCGCTCAATCATGCGTGCGGCACGGTTGTAGCCGATGCGCATCTTGCGCTGGAGCATGGAGATGGAGACGGCCCGCATCTCGCTGACCGTCGCGAGCGCCTGGTCGTACAGCTCGTCGGACAGCTCGTCCTCTTCGCCACCGGACTCCACGTCCTCGTCGCGTGGCTTGAGGATGGTCTCGTCGAAGACGGGCTTGCCCTGGGCCTTGAGGTGGTCCACCGCCTTCTTGATTTCGTTCTCCGACACGTAGGCGCCGTGCACGCGCTGCAGGTGCGCGCTCGTGGGCGGCATGATGAGCATGTCGCCCATGCCCAGCAGGGCCTCCGCGCCCACCGTGCCGAGAATCGTCATCGAGTCCGGCTTGGAGCGCAGCATGAAGCTGATGCGCGTGGGGAAGTTCGCCTTGATGACGCCGGTGACGACGTCCGTGGACGGACGCTGCGTGGCGACCATCAGGTGGATGCCGGACGCACGCGCCATTTGCGCCAGGCGCGCCACGTAGGTCTCCACCTCGCGGCTGGCCACCATCATCAGGTCCGCCAGTTCGTCGATGATGACCACGATGTACGGCAGCTTCTTGAGCTCCTTCTTCTCCGGCTTGTCGCTGGCCGACACGAAGGGCACGTCCGACTCGTCGTCGGCCTCGGCTTCCACCTCGGGCACTTCGTCCGGTGCGTCGGACCCCTGCGCCTCGTGCATCTCGTCGTCGTCCCGAGGCACGGCCACGCCCAGTCCGTCCCCGCCCGAGGAGGGCTTGTCGCCGCCCTCCACGTCGAGCACGAGCATCTTCTTGGGCTTCGACTTCTTCTTCGGGGCGGCCTCGGGAGTGCCCGACGCGCCCTTCACCTCGGTGGCGGAGCTCTCCACCAGCTTGTTGTAGCCGGCGATGTTGCGCACGCCCGCCTCGGAGAGGAGCTGGTAGCGGCGCTCCATCTCCTCCACGGCCCAGCGCAGCGCGAGCGCCGCCTTCTTCGGGTCCGTCACGACGGGCAGCAGCAGATGGGGGATGCCCTCGTAGATGGAGAGCTCCAACATCTTCGGGTCCACCATGATGAAGCGGACCTCCTCCGGTGTGGACTTGAGGAGGATGCTCATGATCATGGAGTTGACGGCCACCGACTTGCCGGAGCCGGTGGTGCCGGCGATGAGCAGGTGGGGCGCCTTGGCCAGGTCGAAGACATACGGCATGCCCTCGATGTCCTTGCCCACGCACATGGTCAGCTTGCTGGCGCTCTTGATGAAGGCGTCCTGCTCGGCGATCTCCTTGAGGTAGACGGTCTCCCGGTCCTTGTTGGGAACCTCGATGCCCACCACGCCCTTGCCGGGGATGGGCGCGACGATGCGCACGCGCATCGCCTCCATGGCCATGGCCAGGTCGTCCGCGAGCGCTGCGATCTTGCTCACCTTGATGCCCGGTCCCGGCAGGAACTCGTACATGGTGACGACGGGGCCGGGACGAATCTCGACCACCTCGCCGACGATGCCGAAGTCGGCCAGCTTCGCGCGCAGCTTCTCCGCCGTGGGCTCGGAAGGCCCGCTCGACGGCGTCCAGGCCGAGCTCGACGGTGTAGAGGCCGCGCAACTCTTTCGCGCTGAGGATGAGGGTGGACATGGCGGCGCTATATACCGGAGCGGCCAGGATG
>NZ_JABXEM010000291.1:0-13515 GCF_013372595.1 Myxococcus sp. AM011 | reverse complement strand
GCGCAGGGGCGGCCCGTGCTGGCGATGCCGGGGGATGTACGTCAGGCGGATGCGGCAGGCTGCAACGCCCTGCTGCGAGAGGGGCACGCGAGTGCGTGCCTGGATGCGAAGGACGTCTGGCGGGCGGTGGGTGTTGACCCCGGGTGGATGGTGGCGCCGGGAAAGGTTGATTCGTGGGATGGGCTCTCCCCGGAAGCGCGGGGCGCCTATGCGGTGTTGGACCGGATTCCCCGGACGTTCGATGAGGTGCTGACCGGGAGCACCCTCTCACCCGCGGCGCTCGTCAGCGCGCTGGTGGAGCTGGAGATGACGGGGCTGGTCGTCCAGCACCCGGGCAGGCTGTACGAGAAGATCTAGGTAGGAGAGTCATGGCCACGCGGACGAAGAAGAAGGCGGAAGAGACCGAGGCGACCGAGGAGAAGGCGCCCCGCGAGGCGACCGGTCGCACGGCCGCCAAGAAGAAGACTGCGGCCAAGAAGAAGCCCGCGGCCAAGAAGGCCGCGGCCAAGAAGACCGCGGCCCGCCGGCGCACCACCAAGAAGGGTGATGACGACTCGCTGCCCGCCGTGGACGCGGACGCCGAGGAAGAGGCCACGCCGCGCGGCAAGGGGCCGCACTACCTGGTCGTCGTGGAGTCGCCCGCCAAGGCGAAGACCATCAAGAAGTACCTGGGCTCCGGCTACACGGTGAAGGCGTCCGTGGGGCACGTGAAGGATTTGCCCAAGAGCAAGATTGGCGTCGACGTGGAGCACGACTTCCAGCCCGAGTACGAGGTCATCAAGGGCAAGGAGAAGGTGCTCAACGAGCTGAAGAAGATGGCGAAGTCCGCCGACAAGGTCTTCCTGGCCACGGACCCCGACCGCGAGGGCGAGGCCATTGCGTGGCACATCAAGGAAGAGCTGGCGCATCCGGACGCGATGCGGGTGACCTTCAACGAAATCACCAAGAAGGCCATCCAGGAGGCCATCGCCCAGCCGCGCGAGCTGAACCAGGACAACTACGACTCGCAGCAGACGCGTCGCATCCTGGACCGGCTGGTGGGCTATCAAATCTCGCCGCTGCTCTGGCAGAAGATCCGCCGGGGCCTGTCGGCCGGACGCGTGCAGTCGGTCGCGGTGCGGCTCATCGTGGAGCGCGAGGCGGAGATCAAGGCCTTCGTCCCCGTGGAGTACTGGACGCTGGACGCGCTGTTGGAGGGCCCCTCCGGCCCGCCGCCGTTCAAGGCCAAGCTGTCCAAGGTCGACGGCAAGAAGGTGGAGCTGAAGGACCGGGCCATCACCGAGGGCCTGGTCAACGAGCTGAAGGACGCCGCGTTCTCCGTGGCCAAGGTGGACCGCCGCGAGCGGCGCCGCAACGCGCCCGCGCCCTTCATCACGTCCAAGCTCCAGCAGGAGGCGGCCAACCGGCTGTCCTTCACCGCGAAGAAGACGATGACGCTGGCGCAGAAGCTCTACGAGGGCGTGCCCCTCGGCGAGGAAGGCCAGACGGCGCTCATCACCTATATGCGCACGGACTCCACGCGTCTGTCGGACGACGCCGTGAAGCAGGTGCGGGAGATGATCGGCTCCAAGTACGGCGCGGAGTACCTGCCGGAAGAGGCCGTGGTCTACAAGTCGCGGAAGAGCGCGCAGGACGCGCACGAAGCCATCCGCCCCACGTCGCTGGAGTACCCGCCGGAGCGGGTGCGTCCCTTCTTCGACGCGATGGACGAGCAGGACATGTTCCGGCTCTACGAGCTCATCTACAACCGCTTCGTGGCGTGCCAGATGAAGCCCGCCGTGTATGACCAGACGAGCGCGGACATCGCCGCGGGCCGGGCCACGTTCCGCGCCTCCGGCAGCACGCTGAAGTTCCCCGGCTACCTCGCGGTGTACGGCGCGGGCCTGACGCCGGAAGAGGAGTCGGAGAAGGAGAAGGCCAAGGCCGCGGGCGAAGAGGGCGCGGATGGCGCCGACGCCGTGGGCGACCTGCCGCTGCTCAACGACAACGACAAGCTGGGCCTGCAGAAGATCCTGCACGAGCAGCACTTCACCCAGCCGCCCCCGCGCTTCAGCGAGGCCACGCTGGTGAAGGAGCTGGAAGAGAAGGGCATTGGCCGCCCGTCCACCTACGCGGCGATTCTGTCCACCATCCAGGACAAGAAGTACGTGGAGAAGCTGGAGAGCCGCTTCCGGCCCACGGACCTGGGGCAGATGACCAACGAGATGTTGGTCAAGCACTTCCCCCATGAGCTGGACGTCACCTTCACGGCGACGATGGAGGAGAAGCTCGATCAGATCTCCGAGGGCGAAGCGAAGTGGGTGTCGGTGCTGCGCGACTTCTACGGGCCCTTCAAGGACACGCTCGAGAAGGCGAAGGCGGAGATGCGCGACGTCAAGCGCGAGGAGATCAAGACCGACATCGCCTGTGAGAAGTGCGGCAACCACTTCGTCATCAAGTTCGGAAAGATGGGGCACTTCCTCGCCTGTTCGAACTACCCCGACTGCAAGAACACCAAGGACTTCAAGCGGGACGCCGAGGGGAAGATCGTCATCGTCGAGGAAGAGACGACGGACGAGCTGTGCGAGAAGTGCACCAAGCCCATGGTCATCAAGCGGGGCCGGTTCGGCCGCTTCATGGCGTGCTCGGGCTACCCGGACTGCAAGACGTCCAAGCCCATCTCCATCGGCGTGGGGTGCCCGGAGTGCAAGCAGGGCTACCTGACCGAGCGCCGCAGCGGCCGCGGGAAGATCTTCTTCGGCTGCAACCGCTACCCGGACTGCCGCTTCGCCGCGTGGGACCGGCCCCTGGCGGAGGCGTGCCCGGACTGCGCGTCGCCGTACCTCCTGCAGAAGTTCTCCAAGCGGGACGGCGCGTTCGTCGCCTGCCCGAACAAGGAGTGCGGCTACCGGCGGGAGGTCGCTGAGCAGGCAGGTGCCCCCACGGACCCGGGAACGTCGTCGGCGGCCTGAAAACCCAAGTGTTTACGGGGGGCTGGCCCGTCCGTGGCTTGACAGCTTCGGCGGGCCCGCCCTACAACCCGGGCAATGATTTCCTCGGTGGTCAGCGAGTTGCTGGTCAACGCGAGCCTCGCGGCCGCGGACGCCGGAAAGCTCGGCGTCACGGACTCCGTCATCAAGTTCTTCAAGGATGGCGGTCCGTTCATGTTCGTGAACCTGTTCTGGCTGGCATGCGCGCTGGCGGTGTCCATCGAGCGCATCGTCACGCTGGTGTTCCGTTACAACCTCAACCCGGCGCCCTTCATGGAGCAGATCTCCAAGCTGGTGCGGGGCGGCAACCTGGACCGCGCGGTGAAGGTGTGCGGCATGGCGCCCACCGCGCCCCTGGCCAAGATCATCCGCGCGGGGCTGGTGAACGCGAACCGGGGTGAAATCGAGGTGGCCAAGGCAGTGGAGGAGGCCATCATCGAGCACAGCCCGCATGTCTCGAAGCGCATCCCCTGGCTGTGGTCCCTGGCGAACATCGCCACGCTGGTGGGCCTGGTGGGCACCATCTTCGGCCTCATCGGCACCTTCCAGGCGCTCGGTGACGTGCCGGCGGACCAGAAGCAGCGGCTGCTGTCGGACGGTATCTCCAAGGCGATGAACAACACCGCCTTCGCGCTCTCCATCGCGGTGGTGTGCATCATCTTCCACCTGTTCCTCACGTCGTACGCGAAGAGCATGGTGGAGAGCCTGGAGCTCAACGCGCTGAAGCTGGAGAACCTCCTGTCGCGTCGCGGCAGTGTGGACCCTGCCTCCACGGAGCTCGAAGCCCGCGCGTCGTAGGGCGGGGCGAGCGCGCGCCATGGCGTTCCACTACTCCCGCCGCAAGCTGAAGGTCCGCGAGGAAGAAGAGTCGGGCGAGCTGAACGTCGTCCCGTACCTCGACATCCTCATGAACCTCATCATCTTCATGCTGCTGTCGATTACGGGGCTGACCTCGTTCGGCATCCTCAACGTGAGCGCGCCGGGCTATGGCGCGCCGTCCACGGGGATGACGCCGGACTCGCCTTCCGACGAGCCGAAGCTCACGCTGTCCGTGCTCATCTCCCGCAAGGGCCACTTCGTCAGCAGCGAGAACGCCATCCTCGGTGAGGGCGGCGCGCCCACGGTGCCGACGAACGCGGCGGGCGACTACGACTACGCCGCGCTCAACGCGTGGATGGTGAAGATAAAGTCGGAGTTTCCCAAGGAGACGAAGGTCATCGTCGGCGCGGACGCGGACGTGCCCTACGAGGCGCTCATCCAGACGATGGATGCGCTGCGCGAGGAACTGGGCCCCCAGCGCCGGTTGCTGTTCCCCGACGTCACCCTGGCGGGGACCTGAGCCATGTCGTCTTCCGAGCCCATGTCAGAGCCCATGTCGCCCGCGCCGGCTGCAGTCGACGAGGAGGCGCTGGCGCGGCTGCGCTATCGCCGGGCCCTGGCGCGCAAGAAGCGCAAGGAGCGCGACGCGGCGGGGGAGATCAAGGAGCTGAACATCACCGCGATGATGGACATGATGACCATCCTCCTGGTGTTCCTGCTCAAGTCCTTCGCCTCGTCCTCCGCCGCGGTGACGGCGTCCGAGGACGTGCGGCCGCCCATCTCCACCACCCGCGCCACGCCGCAGGACACCATCGCCGTGACGATTACGTCCAAGAGCGTGCTGGTGGGTGAGCGTGAGGTGCTGCGCCTGGTGAACGGTCAGCTCCCCGCCGAGGCCCTCCAGGGCCGGCTGGTGCTCCCGCTCGACGCGCGGTTCAAGAAGGAAGTGGAGAAGCTGAAGTACATCGCCGAGCGCAACCCGCAGGCGCCCTTCAGCAAGGAGCTGTCCGTCATCGCGGACCGAAAGGTCCCCTACGACATGCTCCTGAGCGTGCTCTACACGGCGGGACAGAACGAGCTGGAGAACTACCGCTTCGTCGTCCTCAAGAAAGAGGGCGACTGAACGCGCGGCGCTCCCCGGCGGAACCAGGGAGCGCCCGCCCGTCACGTCAGCGAAGCCGGGCTACAGCGACGGCGTCGCGTAGTGTCCGCCGCGAATGTCCTGCTCGTGCTGCTCGGCGTCCTCCGCGCAGCGGATGGCGAAGGGCATGGCCTCCAGGCGGTCCATGGAGATCTCCAGGCCGCAGTCCACGCACTCACCGAAGACGCCCGTGTCCATGCGCAGCAGCGCGGCGTCGATGAGCATGACCTCTCGGCGCTGGGCCTCCATCAGGCTGGACAGGGTGTAGTCCGCCAGCTCCGACTGGGCGTTCTCCTCGTACTCGGGATCCCTCTCCTGGTCCTTGAGCGCGGTCAGCTCCCGGTGCGTGCCGCTGCTGGTGGTGAGGATGTCCCGCCTGCGGCGCTGAAGAATCTCGCGAACCTTCAGCAAGTCTTGGGCTCGGCTCATGGTGGCCTCGTTTCCGTGTTGCTGTCTTCGAGTGCGTTGTGCGCTCGCTCGGATGAACGCTGCCTCGAGCGATGAACGCGAGAAACGTAGGGGTTCAACCCAGGTGGGGAAACCGCGCCTTCCCACCGGGGGGGAAGGTGGCTCGGGGAGCAGGCTGCCGGACATGGGGCCCTGGACAGGACACCGGGTTGACGCCCATGGCTTCGCGAGTGGGACAGGGCGTGCCAGTCCTGCTAACTGTTCGCTGACGGGCTTGCGCTCGGCGCTCCCGGGAGGAACAGGATGGCGGACGTGAAGCAGCAGCGGGTGACGGTGATTGGCGGCGGCCTGGCCGGTACGGAGTGCGCATACCAGCTTGCCCGCCGGGGCGTGCCGGTGGTGCTGCGCGAGATGAAGCCCCACAAGCGTTCTCCGGCGCACAAGACGGATCAGCTCGCGGAGCTGGTGTGCAGCAACTCGCTGCGCTCGGACAACCCGGAGAGCGCCATTGGCCTGCTGCACGCGGAGCTGCGCTCGCTGGGCTCGCTGATTCTGGGCAGCGCGGATGCCCACCGGGTGCCCGCCGGAGACGCGCTGGCGGTGGAGCGCGAGGGCTTCTCCAAGGCGATTACGGACGCCCTGCTGCGCCAGGCGGGCGTGGAGTTCGTGGCGGGCGAGGTGGAGACGCTTCCGGAGGAGGGCCCCGTCGTCGTGGCCACCGGACCCCTGACGTCGGACGCCCTCACGCGCGAGCTGGAGCGGCACGTGGGGCAGAAGCTCTATTTCTACGACTCCATCGCCCCCATCCTCTCCGGGGACTCCATCGACCTGACGGTGGCCTTCCGGCAGAGCCGCTATGGCAAGGGCGGCGGGGACGACTACCTGAACCTGCCGATGAACCGGGAGGAGTACTACCGCTTCATCGCCGAGCTGAAGGCGGGGCAGAAGGTGGTTCCGCACAGTTTCGAGGAACCGAAGTACTTCGAAGGCTGTCTGCCCATCGAGGTCATGGCGGAACGCGGCGACGACACCCTGGCCTATGGGCCGATGAAGCCGGTGGGACTCCGGGACCCGCGCACGGGCCAGGAGCCCCACGCGGTGGTGCAGTTGCGCATGGAGGACCGCGCCGGCACGTCCTGGAACATGGTGGGCTTCCAGACGCGCCTGACGTGGGGTGAGCAGAAGCGCATCTTCGTCTCCTGCATCCCGGGCCTGCAGAACGCGGAGTTCCTCCGGATGGGGCAGATCCACCGCAATACCTTCATCGACTCGCCCCGGCTGCTGTCGGCTGACTTGTCCCTGAAGACGGAGCCCCGGGTGTTCTTCGCGGGGCAGGTTTCCGGCGTGGAGGGGTACGTGGAGAGCGCGGCGTGCGGCTACCTGGTGGCGCTGGCGCTGCATGCGCGGCTGAGCGGGAAGGAGTGGGTGCCGCCCCCGGCGACGACGGCGCTGGGCTCGTTGTTCCGTCATGTGACGGGCGAAGCGCACCCGCCGGACTACCCGCATCAGCCCTCCAACATCATCTATGGCCTCTTCCCGCCGCTGACCGGGCGGATGAAGAAGGCGGACAAGCGGGCGGCGTATTCGGCCCGCGCGAAGCAGGACCTGGCGGCGTGGCTGCCGCACGCGGGTGTCCCCACGTCGGGCACCCCGGAGCTTGAGGAGCAGAGGAGCGCATGATGCGGCCGAGGCTGGGACGACTTCTGGGCGCGGGGCTGGTGGCCTCGCTCATGCTGGCGGGTACGGGGTGCAAGAAGGGCGAGGACAGCGGCGCGAAGTCGGGTGCGCCCGCCGCCACGCCGGCCTCGAGTGGGTCCGCGGCGCCGAGCCGTGCATCCGCGCCGAGCAGCGCGGGACGGGGCGCGCCCGCTGGGGCGGGGCAGGGCTTGCTGCTGGCCGCGGGTCGCGCGGCGGACCTGAGGCTGACGTCCGATGGCCGCTTCGCCACCTATCTGCTGAACGGGCAGAAGCCCCGGCTGGATGGCGTGCCTCCGCAGATGTTGCTCGGAGCGCTGTACGTGGTGGCCGTGGACGGGGGCGAGCCTCGCAAGCTGGGCGACAGCGTGACGAACGTGCCGGGCGGGCTTCTCTTCTCGACGGACTCGAAGCACGCGCTGTACCTCACGGGCTACAACCCGGCCTCGCAGTCCGGCACGCTCAACGTGGCGGTGCTGGATGACCCGAAGGCGGAGCCGTCGGTGCTGGGCACGGCGGTCAGCTACATGCTGCCGTCACCGGACGGGACGAAGCTGGCCTTCGTGGACGGCGGCAAGCTGAAGCTGGGGCCGCTGCCCTCGGGGCCGTTCGTCGACGTGGCGGCCGAGGTGAGCACCGCGCAGTTCACCTCCGACAGCAAGACGCTGCTGCTCAAGCGCCGGCTGACCGCGGCGGGTGGACTGGCGGCGGTGTCGGTGGACAAGCCCGAGGAGGCACCGCGCAAGCTGGCGGACCAGGTGGGCGACTATGCCGTGTCTCCGGATGGCCAGCGCGTGGCCTTCCAGGTGCGCAGCGAGTCGGTGCGCGGCCTCTACGACTTGTACCTGGCGGAGCTGCCGGCGCAGAAGCCGAAGCGGCTGGCCGTGGCGGCGCAGGCCTTCGGGTTTTCTCCGGATGGCAAGTGGCTGGCGCGCTCGGAGAACGGCAAGCCGGACGTGCCGGGTGACTTGTACGTGGGCCCCGCCTCCGGTGGCCCCGGCCGCAAGGTGGGCGAGCGCGTGGAGATCTTCTCCTTCTCCCCGGACTCGCAGGCGGTGGGCTTCCTGGACAAGTACGACGTGACGGCGCGCGCGGGGTTGATGGCCGTGGCCTCATTGCCGGATGGCGCGCCGAAGCGGGTCGGGGACCGCGTGCCCAACTTCGTGTGGGGCTCGGACGCGCGCTACGTGGCCTTCCTCTCGCGCTTCCTCAAGCCGGAGTACTCGGTGGACCTGATGCTCTATCCGCTGGGCGCGGAGAAGGCGGAGAAGGTGCACCGGGGTGTCTTCGGCTACGGCTTCGTGCCGGGCAACGGGCAGGTGGTGTTCCGCGCCAACTGCATCCGCAACGGACGCGCGTGCGACTTCAAGGCGCTGGAGCTGCCGCAGAAGGAGGACCCGAAGACGTGGCTCCAGGGCATCTTCAGCTACAAGCTGTCCGCGGATGGGCAGCGCGTGCTGGCGACGTCGGCGCGGATGGACTCGGACACGTACGACATCGCCGTGTACGACGCGAAGACGCAGGCGCGGAAGCCGCTGGACCAGGGCGTCCAGGTGCCGGTGTACTTCGGTGGCAAGGACGACGCGCGCGCCGTGTACATCATCGCCCAGGGCCCCAAGGCCGGTGTCTACAGCGTGTCGGCCCTGCCGTAGTCGTCTGTTGCTGCGGGTTCACCGGAGCGTGAGGTCGAAGCTCACGCCTCCGGGCCCGACGCTGAAGCCCGCGTGGGGCCCGAAGAGGAGCAGGGAGAACAGGGCCAGGCCCAGGCAGGCGAGGGCGACCTTCCGGCCCGTGCGCAGGGAGTGGAAGAACGTCGTCTCGTAGTTCGCCCCCACGAAGCGCAGGGCGAAGAGCAGACCAATGGGCAGCAGCGGCGTCTCGTTCACCGTGAACCAGAGGGTGGAGAGCGCGAGCAGTTGGTAGTAGCGCTTGCGGCTCAGGTGGAAGCGGTCGTCGTATTCGGCGGCGGTGTGCATCGTCTCCCCTTCGGGGTGGAGGGCTGGTGTGCCGCCGCGCCGATTGCAGGGGACTCGCCACTCGCATGGGCGTGTCGTTCCGGTGCCTTGGCTCGCGCCGTCGTCCGGGTGTCGAGACACCCGGTCCCATGTGAAAGCCGAGCGGCTGGCCGCATGAAGTGACGCTGCTGCGGAGCCGTGCGAGGTGACGTCGGGTGTGCTTAGGTCCGCCGCCTGTATGACTTCGACTCCGCTCACCTATCGCCGCTATGGCGGCTCGCTCCAGGTCGACATTCCCTCCTTCGACGTGCTCGTGGAGGCAGCGACCATTCCCGAGACGCAGTGGATCGCCACGGCGTGTCCGTTGGAGGGGCTGAGCTGCGACCCCGCCTTCCTCAAGTTCCTGGACACGGACGGCAATACCCGCATCCGCGTCGCGGAGGTTCGCGCCGCCGTGGCCTGGGCCGCGAAGCACTTGAAGGACAGGCGCGGCGCGGACGCCAGCAGTGACGTGCTGGAGCTGAGCGCGCTGTCCGCGGATGCGGCGTCCCTGCGCGTGGCGGCGGAGATGATTCTGCGCACGGTGGGCGCGCCCGACATGGGACGCATCTCCCTGGCCCAGGTGCGCGCGAGCGACCAGGAGCTGCGCAAGTCCGGGCAGAACGGCGATGGCATCATCGCCCCGGAGCGCCTGCCGGAGTCGCTGCGCCCGCTCGCCAAGGACGTCATGGCGTCCTTCCCCGAGCTGAAGAACCGCTCGGGCGAGGCGGGTGTGGACAAGCCGATGTTGCAGCGCTTCCGTGAGGCTCGCGAGGCCCTGCTGTCCCACGTGGGCAAGCGCGGCGAGGTCTTCGTGTGGGGCGAGGACAGCGAGACGCGCGCGCGTCGCATCCGCGAGGTGGCTCCGCTGCTGGACACCTACTTCCTCCAGTGCCGACTGGTGGCGGTGCAGCCGGAGGCGGCGGCGAGTCTGCGGCTGCGCGCGGAGCGGGTGGAGAGCTCGCTGGGCGACACGGCCGCGCTGGGCAAGGCCGCGGGCGACCTGCCCATCGCCATGCCTGACGCGTCGGGCGTGCTGGAGTGGTCCAAGCTGCTGCGCGGTCCCTCCTACGAGCAGCTCCAGGCCTTCCGTCGCGATGTCGCTACTCCGGTGACGGGTGACTCGGAGCGCTTGTCGGACACGGCGTGGCGCGAACTGGTGGCCAAGGCGGACGCGGTGCTCGCGTGGTTCGCCGCGCGTGACGCCAACCCGGTGCACAAGCTGGCCGACTCACTGGCCACCGTGTCGCCGACGGACCTGGACGCCATCGACGCGGCCTCGCAGGCGGACCTCGCGCTGGCGCCCACGCTGGCCGCCATCGTCGAGTTGGAGCGCCTGGTGCTCTACCAGCGCTGGCTCCTGGTGTTCGCCAACAACTTCATCAGCATGCCCAACCTCTATCTCCCCAAGGCGCCCGCGCTGATGGAGAAGGGGACGCTCATCCTCGGTGGGCGCAAGTACACGCTGTCGGTGCTCGCGAAGAACCGCGCGGAGCACGCGGCGCTGACGAGCCAGGGCACCACGTGCATCCTCTACGTGCTCGTCGCTCCCAAGGATGGCACGCCCGGCTACGAAGTCGCGGTGCCCGTGACGCGCGGTCGGAGCACGGACCTCATCGTGGGCAAGCGCGGCGTCTTCTACGACGTGGAGGGCCAGGAGCACGACGCCACGGTGACGCATATCGTCCGCCAGCCCGTGTCGCTGTGGGAGTCGATGACCATGCCCTTCACGCGCATGGCCTCGTTCATCACCGGCAAGATTGAAGGGCTCGCGTCGGCGGGGGAGAAGACCTTCGACTCGACGCTGGAGCAGGGTTACGCGCAGACCGTGGCGGCGGCTCCCGCTCCGGCTCCTGCCCCGGCGGCGGCCCCGGCCCCGTCTCCCGGTGGACTCGCGGGCGTCATCGCGGCGGGCAGCATCGCGGCGGCGGCGCTGGGCTCGTCCTTCGCGTTCATCGTCACGCAGGTGAAGTCGTTGACGATGGGGGACGTCATCACCGCCACGTCCCTCATCGCCATCGTCGTCATGGCGCCAGCGGGACTGCTCGGCTGGCTGAAGCTGCGTCGGCGCAACCTGGCGCTGCTCCTGGAGGGCTCCGGCTGGGCGCTCAATGACCGCCTGATGTTGACGCACGGACTGTCCACGCTGGTGACTCGGCGTCCCCGGCTCCCCAAGGGCGCGCGCGTGGACCGTCGCGACATGATTCGTCCGGCGATGCTCGCCCAGCAGGACGAGGATGGCGAGACGGAGGGGCTGTCCGGCTGGGCGCGGTTCGGGCTCGGAGCGCTCATCTTCTTCGTGCTGCTCTGGCAGGTGCGCAACCCTGTCCTCACGTGGATGTGTGGGAAGTCCTGGCTGTCGGACGCCACGTGTGTCGCGCTGCTGCCCGCGCCGACGCCCGTTGCTCCCGCCGTGCCACCCGCCGCGCCGACGAAGTAGGGGTTTCGCGGGGCCCGGAATCTTGCGAGCCTCTCCGGGCCCCCTACGCTGGCCTCGCCATGACGACCCTCTCGCCGCTGCTGGAGAAGTTCCGCGTCCACCTGGAGGACGAGAAGGGGTCGTCGCCGCACACGGTGCGCAACTACCTCATCGACCTGGTGGACTACGAGCGCTACCTCGTCGAGCGGATGAAGCTCTCGCTCCTGGCCGGCTCCCACGCCGCCATCCGCGGCTACCTGGGCACGCTGAGCGTGGACCATGCCCCCGCCAGCCGCGCCCGCCGGCTCGCGTCCATCAAGTCCTTCTACAAGTACCTGGTGCGCCAGAAGCTCCTGCCCGCCAGTCCCGCGAAGCTGGTGAAGAGCCCCAAGCTGCCCAAGGCGCTGCCCAAGGTGCTTCCGGTGGAGGAGGTCTTCGCCCTCCTGGACGTGCACGACTTGAAGACGGTGCTGGGCCTTCGCGACAAGGCCATCCTGGAGCTGCTCTACGGCGGCGGGCTTCGCATCAGCGAGCTGTGTGATTTGGACCTGCTCGCCGTGGACCGGAGCGGGCGCATCGTCCGGGTCATGGGCAAGGGGAGCAAGGAGCGCCTCGTGCCCGTCAACGCGCAGGCCATCCGCTCGCTGGAGGCGTACCTCGCCCGGCGCGGAGAGCTGCTCGCGGAGCCGAAGCCGAACCAGGCGCCGGAGGCCATCTTCCTCAACTTCCGAGGGGGACGGCTGACGCCCCGGAGCATCCGGCGGCACCTGGACGCGCACGTGCTCAAGTGCGCGCTGGCGCGCAAGGTGAGTCCGCACGCGCTGCGTCACTCCTTCGCCACGCACCTGCTCGGCGGGGGCGCGGACATCCGCAGCATCCAGGAGCTGCTGGGCCACGCGAGCCTGTCCACCACGCAGCGGTATACCCACGTGAGCTGGGAGCAGCTCCAGCAGGTCTACGACGCCGCCCATCCCCGGGCGTGAGGCGCGCGCCGCTTCCGAAAGCACGAGGAAACGGTGCGGGAGCGGACAGGCAGGCGGTGTTCCTTGGAAACGCGGGGCGCGGCTTGTTAAACCCGCTCCATGTTCCACGGAACCACCATCCTCTGTGTGCGGCGTGACGGGAAGGTCGCCATCGCCAGCGACGGGCAGGTCTCCCTCGACAAGACGGTGATGAAGAACACGGCGAAGAAGGTCCGCAAGTTGGGCGACGGCCAGGTGCTCGCCGGCTTCGCGGGCAGCACCGCCGATGCCTTCACCCTCTTCGAGCGCTTCGAGGGCAAGCTCAAGGAGCACCAGAAGAACATGGCGCGCGCCTGCGTGGAGCTGGGCAAGGACTGGCGCACCGACAGATTCCTGCGCCGCCTGGAGGCCCTGCTCGTCGTCGCGGACAAGGACAAGACGTTCATCCTCTCCGGCGCCGGCGACGTGATTGAGCCCGACTACGGCATCGCCGCGGTGGGCAGCGGAGGCCCGTACGCGCTCGCCGCCGCGCGCGCCCTCATGGCGCACACGCAGATGCCCGCTCGCGACGTGGCGCGGGAGTCGCTCTCCATCGCCGGCGAAATCGACATCTACACCAACTCCAACATCTCCCTCGAAGAGCTCTAGGAGCCACCCCGTGGCCGAATCGCGCAAGCCGTCCGCCTTCACGCCTCGCGAGGTGGTGAGCGAGCTGGACCGTTACATCGTCGGGCAGAACGCCGCCAAGCGCGCGGTGGCCATCGCCCTGCGCAACCGGTGGCGCCGTCAGCAGGTCAACGACGACCTGCGCGACGAAATCCACCCGAAGAACATCATCATGATTGGCCCCACCGGCGTGGGGAAGACGGAGATTGCCCGCCGGCTGGCGAAGCTCGCGCAGGCGCCCTTCGTGAAGGTGGAGGCCTCCAAGTTCACCGAGGTCGGCTACGTGGGCCGCGACGTGGAGTCGATGATTCGCGACCTCGTCGAGAACGCCATCGCCCTGGTGCGCGAGGAGGAGACAGAGAAGGTCCGCCCCCGTGCCGAGGAGCTGGCCGAGGACCGGTTGATGGAGCTGCTCCACAGCGGTTCCCGTCCTCCTCCACCC
>NZ_JABXEM010000290.1:0-13530 GCF_013372595.1 Myxococcus sp. AM011 | reverse complement strand
GTCGGCAGCGTCAGAGGTGTATAAGAGACAGGCCTGGGGCGCGGTGGTGGGCGTGGGCGTGGATGCGCTGACGTCGACGGTGGACATGCGCGCGCGCCTGGAAGGCCGCCTTCAGCGCGGAGGTTTCCGCCAGGGCGCTTTCGGGCCGGACTATGAGTTGGCGCGCTTCCAGGTGGCGGGCCCGGCCTCCGTGCCGCTGGCGGAGGCGTCCTTCCCGGAGGGGGCTTCCGCCTACGGTGAGGTGATTCTCAACTGGGACGCGGCGCGCCTGAGCGGCATGCGCCAGCGACACCTCTTCCTCTCCCTGGGCGTGGAGGCCTTCTCCTGGGGCCGGGTGGACGTGGATGGGCGGGTGGAGGCGCAGCTCTTCCACCGCAACTTCACGGTGGGCGTCGGCGGACTGGCGACGGCCATGGGCCAGCCAGGGGCGCGCTACGTCGTCTCGGGAGAGGCCCGGTGGCGCTTCCTGGGGGGCAACCTCTACGCGCTGGGGCAGGGCGGCACGCTGCTGTTTCCCTCGCCGGAGGGGACGCTGCGGCCGGGAGCCTTCGCGGCCGTGGGGCTGGGGGTGGACAATGCGCGCTGAGCGACTGCCGTGCGGCGTGGTGGGCTTGGTGCTGTCCCTGGCACTGCTGACGTCGGGGTGTGCCTCGCTACCCTCACGGGCGGGCCCTGGAGGCACCCTGGCGTCCGTCTCGGGCGCGACGCCCCTTGTGGCCTTGGGGCGCGGTGCCGTCGCGAGTCTCCCCGAGGACGACGCCCACGAGGACTTCGAAGCGGAGTCCGCGGACGGACCGCTTCTACACCGCCGCCGGGCCACGCCGTCTCCCCCGAATCCCGGCGGGGGAGAAACGGCGCCCCTGCGAGTGGTGGGGGCCCTGGAAGGTGTGTGCGGGGACGTCCCCTCGGGCTGGCCGCACCTGGACTCGGAGGACGAGGTGCTGGAGCCCTTCCTAGCGTGCACCACGCCAGCGACCTTCCTGGCCTTGCAGCGCCAGGCGGACATGCCCCGGCTGGTGGAGGCCCTCTCGGACTGGAACGCCGTCCGGCTGGGCGCCCTGGGCCCCCTGGAGGCCGAGGCCGCCCGCGTCCTCCTCAAGAAGCGCGCGTCCTTCCTTGCTACCGCCGTCGAGAAGCACGGCTTGGCCAAGGCGGAAGTCCTCGCCCTCTTCGTCCTGCACACCACCCACGACGACGAGGTGCGGCGGCTCTTGCGCCTGTTGGCCGAGGACAAACTGCTCAAGCGCGCCCTGGGGGCCATGGAGGTGGTGCGCGAGGAGCTGAAGCAGCGAGGCATGGCCCTCACCGACTTCCCGGAGCGGGACTTCCGTGCTGGCGACATCGCGCGGGGACTGGGGAGGGCCGCGGATGACGTCAGGGCCTCCATTCCAGTCGTCGGTGGGCTCCGGGGCGTGGAGGCGTCCTACCTTCCCGCGCAGCTCCCACCGCTCTACCAGGACGCGTACCAGGAGGTGGAGAACGCCCAATTCCTGGGGGCCTTCGCGCCCAGCAACGTG
The DNA here is from genome assembly GCF_013372595.1 of Myxococcus sp. AM011. Taxonomy (NCBI): domain Bacteria; kingdom Pseudomonadati; phylum Myxococcota; class Myxococcia; order Myxococcales; family Myxococcaceae; genus Myxococcus; species Myxococcus sp. AM011. Next base: position 12,013 of record NZ_JABXEM010000290.1, on the reverse strand, counting down.
GCCCTGGCGTCCTTCGACCACCTCACCTTCGGGGTGCCGCTGGGCTTCTACCACCTGGTGGCGGGGACGGCGCAGGGCGGGGCCTCTCTCGCCAGGGGGGAGTACGAGGAGGCCACGCGGCAACTGGCGCCCGCGGCCCTCATGGTGGGCCTGTACGCGGGCGGGAAGGGGGCGCGCGCGCTCCGTGAAGCGGGCGTCTCCAGGCAGGAGGGGGCACGGCTCCAGGCCGTCGTGTCTCGGGTGGAATCTCTGAAGGCCGTGCTGGAGAGGTTGGAGGCGCGAGTCGGCGAGGGCGTCGTGGGAGGGTTGGCCCGCTACCTCCAGCAGGACAGGGACGCAGCCATTCTGGTGGCGGAGTGGGGCGAAGCCGGCGCGCTGGCTCTCTACGAGGCACGAGGCAACGTTGTCCAAGCACAGGCCACATTGGCCGTACGGTACCGAGAGCCCCCGAATGCCGCGTCCCCCGGAGCGGGCTCCGGGAGAAAGGGCGGTACTCGGCCCTCCATGCCACCCGAGGTGGCAGGCCTGCCGGCCGAGGTGGCGGAGGCGAAGTTCAAGCAGTTGGAGGCGGAGTTTCCAGGAGAGCGCCTGTCGATGGACGTGGCGGAGCTGACGAAGCACCGCGAGGCTCTACGGAGGGCTGCTCCAGCCGAAGTAGCCGCGGAGCCCCTCTGGGCCGACTACGTGGCGTACCTGGAGACGCGGGCTGCGGAAATCACGAAGGGGATTGCGGAGAAGGGGCCGCTGAAGTGGGCTGGCTATCAGCTCCTTCGTGACAGGTACGCCCGGGGCCTGGCCTTCGAGAGGAAGATGGTCGCCATCCTGGAGGCGGACGCGGCCTTGCCGCGGGCGAAGCGGAAGTGGCTCAAGGACTTCGAGCAGCCGCGCATCGTGACGCACGTGGGGGTCGCGAAGGCCGACCTTCGCTTCGCGGACGTGCTCGTCATAGAGGAGGGCCCCTCTGCTGGCCCGCAGCCCCGCGTGGAGACGTTCAGCTTCAAGAGTCGGGAGCTTGCACAATTGAAGTCGAAGGAGCTGACCTCGCTGATGGTGGCGGACGCTCGCGACGCTCTGCGGTATTACGGAGAGACCCTGAACATTCGCCGTCCCGGAATGGAAATGGAGGCACAGGTCCAAAGAGTCAGTCTCATCTACGAGGGAAAGGGCCTGAAACCGGTTGACCCCGAGGCATGGAGAGTGGCGGCGGAGCGCGTTGAGAATAGGATCAAAGGAGTCGAGGTGTCGCTTCAATGAAGGTGCTTGAATTTCAAGAACTGGGTGTGGAGGACAGGCTTAGGCTTTCATTCGAAGGTACCTTCGATTCCCGGGCTAACCTACAGGCTGAATTGGAGCCACTCTTCGATGCCCTGGAGGCGCGTGCCGGAGGGTGGATGCCGGACGTTGTTGAGGGGCGGCGGCGGCGAACGTACTCCCGTGCCGCTGTTTGGCAGGCGCTGGAAGAAGAGCGCGAAGAAAGCAGCACGTCCATCGGCCTCTACCGAACAAAGCCCCCTGCGCTGGACAGCACCATTCAGCTTTGGCTGCCACCGCTGCCGCCGAAGCTGGATGTTTGGATTTCTGTTCAGCCGATGTCGTTGTTTGGGGGGGGAGAACTCTGTCGCAAATTCACGGATATGGTTCGTGCTTGGGCCGGCCGCTATCAGGCAACATACGTCAAGGCCAATAGCTTGGCCGACGACCAGCTATCCGGCGCGCCCTACTTCGGTCGTGATGAGAGGACCTCAAGAAAGGACGGGTTCGACAAGGTCTATGAGCTGTGCTGGCTGAACGTCTTCGGCCCGAAGCTAGTAGAGTCCGTAGGTCGTGATCGGATGCTCTCGACGCCTGCGCACCTCGTGGAAGAGCTTCCCAACGGCGCTGTCCTCTTGGTGCTATGGCCAACCGCCGCGGACTTCGCCAGTGAGGCGGCGCGCGTGGCGCAGGCCCGCGCGCATGTCCACCTGCGGCCGGACCTCGACTTCGACACGGTGCTGCGCACGCTGAGAGAGCGCAGCGCGGCCCTCCTCCCTGTTGAGCAGCGCTTCCACCCTGACGTGGCGCCTTTCCTCTCGCGGCTGCCGGACGAGTTCGCCATCAGCGAGCGGCAGCGGAAGATTGCCGAACTCAACGCCTTCCGGCCGCCGGTGCCGGAGGAGTGGCTCCCCGTCGCTCATTCCTCGGACGTGGCGAATCCGGAGCGCGTCCGCGAATCCTACGGGGACCTTTCCGAAGGTCTCGTGGCAGCACTGCACACCAAAGTGCCCTCCATCATGGACAAGACGGCCGAGTCTCTCACGGACCTGGACTTCTACTTCTGGAGGGAGAACTTCCCGGAGCGGTACACGCGCGAACTCATCGACAGTCACACAGCTCCGGCGCTGGGGGCCTACCTGGGGGACGTGCTGGTGCGGCAGTTGGGCGGGACATGGGTGCTGCGGCAGAAGATGGAAGAGTCCCAGGTGCGGGTGGGCAAGCGCGTCTGGCTACCCTTCCTCCGCGCCCGCCGGTACATGCAGTCCTGTCAGTCGCTGCTGGAATACTCGCTCACTCAATTCTTCTATGAGGCAGAGCGGTACCGGCCCTGAATTTGAGGGCGACCCTCGTCACCTGGACCGACAGAGGCTGACAGGCTACTTGAAGCCGAGAGCGATGGGACATGCGCGACATCGATGTTCGCAACGCACTGAAGGTGGAGCGCATGGGATCCTGGCATGCCCCGCATGCGCCTGCTCACCATCCGCTACGAGAGGCGCGACGACATCCACTACGGTTTCCTCCAGCTCGGTTGCTGCATGGTGCTCTTCCAAGCCCGCATGCATTGGCTCTGAATGGTGCTCAAACACCGTGATTTGCCAGACTGGTTCACCTCATGCTTTCGTCATGCTGAGCGCATGGGCGCGCTCGCGAGGGAGGTAGCAAATGAATCGAAAGCTAGGGGCCGTCCTTGCTCTCGGAGTGCTCACCTTGGGGACCGTTGCGTGGGCCCGGAATCACTACGTGTGGGCCGAATGCAAAGATGGGTCGCACAAGACCGCTTGGAAGGGCACGGCGTATACCGGCTCAGGCGCTGATGCGAAGGCTGACGCGGACGTCGCCGCTCACAACAAGGAGACAGGTCACGCCGCGTTTCGCCAGGGTGAATGGCGCGACTGAGGGGCATGCGGTGACAGCTTGAGGAGGTCGGAGCCGCGCGGGGAGTGCAGAACAAGCCTCGCGCGGTCCTCTACGGGCGTCTCACAGAATGCCCTGCGCCTGAACAGCTACGGGCCCAGGTACGTCGGGTGTTGAAGTCGCGAACGCGATGGCGAGCTACGAAGTGAGGCAGTGGTTCGTTCCCGCTCGCTAGGGCTGGGAAGGTTCCGGGCTGGGCTGTAGCTCGAGCATGAAGCTTACGGCCTCATGCTCATCCGCAAAGCGGTTCGGAAACATTCCCGCCAACCAGCCAGCAGAGGGGTAGAGGTCGTCTCGCGTGTGCTCCCTTCCAGCGGTCGCATTTCGGTCCACGAAAAACTGTCCTGCCTCATGTGGACCCATGGGCTTGAGCGTTTCGATATCGCTCATCAAGACGGGGGCCCCTTGCGTGAACCGCAATATGCCTCCGTTGGGATCAACGTCAGCCAACTGGCCAATCTCCGCAGTGCCATCGACACGGCGAACCAAGACCACTCTCCCCACTGCTTGCCTTGCGTTGACCAAAGTTAGCGCCACATAACCTCCCATGAGCTGCTGCTGGCAACGAGTGCTGATGGTTCCTCACCTGCACATGACCATGCTACAAAGACTACTCGGTTGCTTCTCTCGGCGCCCAGCCATTCTCCGAGGGGAATTCCCCGCGGAGAGCAAGCAAGGCGACCGAGTCGTATTAGGCCTGCGAGGCCGGCGGCGTCAGCGACAGCACCGCCCCAAGAGCCCATGTCCACAGCGGGCGCCAGTCGGCGCCACGGGCAGCCTTCTTCGCGTGCTGGGCCATGGCTACATCGAGAGCTGTCCTTGGAGGGAGCGCCATCGTCACCACGTGTGCAGAGCGGCCCTCTCCGGTGGGGGCCTCCAGGCACAGCCGCCAGACGCGTGGATCCGACTCTTCGACGATGAGGAGGTCGGTCGCCGTCCACCGGACTCCGTCGTCGTCGGGCAGCTCCAGCCCCGCGTCGGGCGGCACCACGAGGTGCAGCGCGCGGACGGGCAGGCGGACGTCGTCACACGTGTAGCCGTGGAGCTCCGTGTCGCGCAGCGATGCGGCGAGGGCAGGAGCCACGGTGTGGCTGGTTTGCCCGGTGGCTTCAGTGGTAGGTGCATCTGGATACTCCTCCTCCGCGTCCATCGGTTCGAGCAGACCCATATGCTTCTGGACTGCTCTCAAGACCCAGCTCATTGTAGCGTTCTATTGAACGCGTGACGTGCGGTTGCCGGTCCAAGAGCAAGGGGTCGCTAGCGCCTATTGCCAGTGATCATTCACCTCGCTGCCCCCGCGGTACTCGGTCCCCGGGTTTACGCATCTCGTGCTGCTCGGACGTGGTGTCCGAGGCGGGGGGCCAAGCTTAATCAACTTGTCATGGCACACCGTAGGGTCATGCGAACTGTCTTGAGTGAAGTTCGTATAGCGCTGATCCTGTCCCGTATCTCCTCGAGAAAAATGGTTGCGCGATGGCTGTTCCCGCTCAGTGGTACCCAAGTCGGCTGCAATCAATTCGACCCAGTGCTCAATCTCCCAGTTATCCCCTTCGTCGCCGTTGTTGCTGCAGGTGCGCACAAGGAACTCTTGCGGCGACGTCCACCCTCCGGGGCGGGTGGGATTCGGGTCTATGTCGTGCGTGATCTCACGGTCATCATTGTCCTCCTTCTCCCAGTTCCAAGGGGAACTCCAAGTGTCGTCACGCCGTTTAACTTCGGACCACCATGCCGTGGTGTCCTTGCGCCCGTTGTAGCCGTCATGATCCTGGAAATGCAGCCTCAGCGTCGGCAGCGGCACGGTCGTCTCACCAGGGTCTGTGACCGACTTCCACGGCCGGATCTCTTCGAATTGGGTCGCGATGCTCAAGGCAATGGGGACATTCCCCTTCAGGCGGTTGATCTTGTAGCTGATGGGCCGGCTGTTCTTTACATCATCGGCAGTCAGCTTGCGCGAGAGCGTCGAAGTGAGAATCCGGATACGGGCTGCGGAATCACAAATGGGCTCGTCCTTCGCGCAGCCGAAGATGGCGCTGTCCTCTGGACTCGCACCGTAGGCAAAGGCGCGCACTCTCAGCCCGGATTTGGTCGCGGCCTCTAGCCTTGCCGCATCTATCTTCCCACTTGCGAAGAATCCAGACACCGCAGCTTGGACCTTCGCCGTTGACTCCGACGACTCGTCCGATGCGCTCACGGAGAAAATGAACCGGCGCCCATATGAAATGCTGCTGACGTACGTATACTCGCCTGCGTCCTTCTCGGCCGCTTGCAACGTCTCAAGGTCCTGGCACCCTAGCAGGTCTGCAGCAGTAGCGGGGGTCTTGCTGAGCCCCATCGTGTAGAAGGTCTGTTCCAGCATCGCAATTGCACTGACGCCAACGTTGGAACTCTCAGATGCAAAAAAACTCTGCGCTGCCGCTGAGAGGTACTTCACGCTGATGCCAAGCTGAGCAACTCGCTCGTTGGTGGACCTAGCGAACGAGAATGAATAGTTGGCCGTGAGACCAGGCTCAATGGCGTTTTTTGCAACAAGCCCCATGCGCCACTGATTGAAGTCGCCTTGGCCTGGGTCTGAGAGAGAAATCTTGAAGTCGGAAATGGTAGCGGTTGCGCTGGGGGAAGCCGAGAGCACTGAGAGGTTCAGGGTTGGTCGTCCATTGAATGCAATGGGCACTAGGGTGCCTCCCGGAATCGACGACCTTCGGACGACGTTTCCCGGCCAAAGAGTTTCCGCATTCGGGTCGAAGAGGACAACGTCTTTAGGGTTGGCCACTTCTGTGACTTTGCGCCGCTGAAGGCAACCGTTTTCCGGAGTTGCAGAGCCCCAAACTTCGGCCTTCGCGGCTGGAGCCGCCTGAGGTGATGCGGCGGTCTGAAGGAACCGGTTCATAGCCGTGCATGCAGACGGCGATGGAAGACTTAAGGTCTGTACTGCTACCTCGGGACGACTTGCAATGCGGTTACTCCTATTGGATGGTGACGGCCCTGTGGGACGGTCAATGTTGGTTGCTCCCGTGCAGGACCACGACAGTGTGCTAGCGATGGCGCCGCTCAGCAGCAATCGGCAGGGGGAACGCAAGAGGCCTCCATTAGTGGTGTCGCGTGCTCTATTATGTCTGAAGTTCAATGTGGAATGCACTGCACTTTATGGAGCATCACGAAGTGCAGTGCTGGGAGTCTGCCTACACCCATCATGTTTGCCTGGGGAGCCCTGCATGATGTCGTGAGGACGGGGCGGCGCGACTGAGTGGGCGGACGCTCTTGTTTGCGGGGTATACTTACGATGGAGGCGCAAATGCAGAGAGTAAAGGTGTCGCTGGCATTCGTGGCGGTGCTTGTTCTGGGGGGCGTTGCCGTTGTGGCCGGGGAGGCCCTCGCCAGTGAGGCCCCGCTCACTCGGACCATCGAGATCCGGCGGTCCATGACGACTTCCGCCTGCAGGACTGGCTACTTGCTCGTTGATGGAATGGCTATCGGCTATACTCTTGAGCCTGGCGCGCTTGCGCCGGATGCGACCAGCCTCACGTCCATCCCGAACGGGGATTACGACGCCTTCATTCGCGTCGATAAGAAGAAGTGGCGCCTCGAGCTCAAGGACGTTCCCAGGTACAAGAACGCGCAGATCCACATCGGCAACGATCCTAAGGATACTGCGGGTTGTGTGCTCGTGGGCCTCAAGGTGTCCGTCGACCAGTGCCGCGTTACCGATAGCGCACCCGCACTAAAGAAGCTTCAGGAGATGGTCTTCGGTGAGACCGCGCCGCGCCCTTCGACCCCTGTTCGCGTCAAGGTGCTCATCCGGGACGAGTCAGCATAGCTGCGCAGCACCATTCCTCAGCGCCCGTACATGCAGGAAGATGCACCTGCCCGAGTCTAGGCTTCCGCCCTGGCAAGCTCGTGATTCGTAGTGGGCCGTTCTTGGTGACCCGGCACATGGGCAGGCACCCAGCCCCATCGGTCCGCGCCCACGCGGCCAGGCCGTCCTGCTCTTGCGCCTGGGCCGGGGCGGCCGCCATTTCGGCGTCGGTCAGCATCCGCTCTCGGAGGAGGGTTCGCAGCGCCAAGCGGAAGTCAGAGGCATCGAACACACTGCCGTTCAGCTCGCTCTGGACCCTCTTGGGCATTGGGCATTCTCCGCGCGGCATGGAGGCGCTGCCGCTCATCGTGGGCACACTAGCGAGCCCTCCATGGGGCGTCGAGGAGCTGCCGGCTGCCCGGGCCTCACCCCTGAGTGGTATAGACCAAAAGGCTCGGCACTGCCTTCGAACGCGCCGCGCCCGAAGGCGCTGACAAGCGGCCTCTGGAGAGTCTCAGCCCGCGGGCGGAGACAGAGACGTGCGGGCACGGAGCGATTCTTCGAGGCAGTCTTCGGCGCTCAGAGAGAGACTCACCAAGAGCCGGAGTAGCGGCTTGACGAGGGGAGTAGGGAAGGCGGCATCATCCCGGCATGAGTCAGGCCTCTCCTCCTCAACCCCTGCCGTCCGCTCCTCCTCCACAGTCGCCGCCGTCGAAGGGGATGTCCGTCCCGGCCATTCTCGTCGGCTCATGCTTCGGGCTGGCCCTCATGGGCTGGGTCATGAGGCTCGGCTATCCTGGAGCCGTGTTGGGGCTGTGCGCCCTCGCTGGGTCCATCGCAATCTTCAGGAAGAAGGACTCCAAGCACCGCAGCGCTGCCGTCATTGGCGCAATTGCTTCTGTCATTGTCGTCTTCGGCGCCATCGGGAACGGGAACGAGAGTTCTCGCAAGGCTGCTTCGATGGCGGCCTCCATCGAAGAGGCGAGGCAGAAGGCGGAGGCAAGTCGCGCTCATGAAGAGGACATGTCCGAGCGCATTGCTGCGCTGGCCGCGTCGTCGGCTCCCCAGGAGGCCGTCGACATGTGCAACAGCTTCGGGGACCTCCGCGACATCCCTGAGAAGAGCCGCGCGCGGTGCGGCGAGGCGTACCTAGCCAAGGGCCGCGAGTTGCTGGCCGCTGCGAAGGCCGGGGATGCCGTACCCCTTCTGGAGAGGGCGAGTGCCCTGGCTCCAGGCAACGCAGACGCGGCGACCACGCTTTCGAACGCGAGGGAGCTGCGCGGCAAGGAGGACTTCAAGACTCAGGGGCCGGAGGTCTCCGCCAAGCTGGCGCGGGCGTTGGCCCATGCCAAGGCGAAGGAATGGGAAGCAGCGGAGACGGAGCTGAACGCTGCTGACGCCACCCTGAAGGCGTTCGAGGGCCTCGAGGTCGCCAAGTCGAAGGAGTGGAACACCCTGTCGGGCCAGGCCGCCCAGCAGCGCAAGCGCATCCAGCCCGGGCTGGAGAAGCTCCAGCTCCAGCGCGAGGCCCAGAAGCTGATGGTGGAGATGCGCGGGGAGAAGCCTATGAACTCACCGTGGGATGGCTCGGTGCCGGAGGTAGAGCGGTACCTCAAGAAGGTGATGAATGACCCCGACAGCTACGAGCATGTCTCGTCGTCGGCTCCTGTTGCCCGCGATGCCTACTGGATTGTGAAGAGCTCCTTCCGGGGAAAGAATGCCTTCGGAGGGAAGGTCCTCAACACGAGGTACTTCTTCATTCAGCAGGGGCAGGTTGTTCGCGTGGCGGAGGAATAGGGCGGGTTGCCAGCCTCGGGACGAGGGGCTGAGTCCTTCTCAGCCCTCCGGTACATGCAGTCCCGCCAAGCGCTGCTGGACTACTCGCTCACGCAGTTCTTCCATGATGCGGAGCGACACCGGCCCTGACGGAAAGAGACGGGGGAGAGCGGCCAGAGGTTGTAGGTGATAGGGCCCAGGAGCAGTGGGGCATACCTCGCTGCACCCTCCTTCGTGCCTAGTTGGATGGCGGTATTTAGAGTGTCGCTAGAGTCTACTGGGCCGGCCATCAACAGCGCCGCTCAAGGCTCTGTTCCGGAAGAAACAGGTGAGAATGTTCGCACAAGAGCAGGTAGAGGCCAAAGAGAGGATGCGGCGGGAGTTGCTGCCTGTGGTTCTTGAGGAGATTGGATTGGTTGGGTTGTATATGACGGATATGATTACTCGTCCGATGGCTGGAGTGCTGGCCGATCTGATTGCGGAGAGCGGTGTGAAGGTGATTCACCTCAGCATCCTTCCTCGGATTGGTGTTCATGTTTATTTGGTGCACGAGAAGTATGGTTTAGTGAATAATGGACTGGAAAGTATGGCGTTGGCTAGGTTTGGCGACGGAAGCATCTAGGGGTAATCGGCAGACTCCGAGGTGGCCTCTTCGAGAATGGCGTCTGTGGTCTCATAGAGGTCGCCACGAGGGGACCAGCCTTCAGTCTCCTTTGGGCCGGGGGGTGGCCGCTCCGCAGCAGTGCGGGACGAGTCCCATGTGAATGGGCCTCCCCTGCGCGCCAGAGAGTGTCGGCTGGCGCGCCGGTTTCGGTGAGGCATGTTGGGGCGGCTACGCTGCTTCCCAGAAGGTGATGGCGTGCAGGTGCACGAGGACCTCATTGCCCGGCCAGCCCAGGAGAAGGTCAAACGGGCCCACGGCGAGCAGTGGCAGGTGAAGCACCATTCCATCGCGCAGCACGAGGACGAGTGGCTTGCCGACGGATGGAAGGAAGGGGCGTGGATCCGCGACAGGCCTGCGTGCAGGTGCGGCCTTCGCCCGATGTCCTCCCTTGGCGAGTTCGGGGAGATGGACGTGGGCCATCCCCATGTTGCGCCAGGCCGAATGCTTCGCGAGCAGCAGGAACTCCAACTTCTCGATTCTCCCGTTGAGCCCGAAGCGAAACGCCAGCGGGTGAGTCTCTTGGAGGTTGTCGACGAGCGTCCGGTCCCTCATGAGGCCGACTACCGCTGCCTGTGAGTCGATGAGGTGCTGAACGAAGGCTTCAATGGCAGCCGGCGACACTTCCTCTCGGGCCGTCCGGATGTCGAGTCTGCGGCGCTCCTTCCAGACAGCGGTCGCCGTCTGTTTCTGAAAGTCCCGCATCAACTGCATCAATCGGAACGCGTCGGGTGGCCATGTTGCGACCTCACTCGTCTGCTCCCTTCGAAGGCGTCGACGCAGAGGCAGGATGTCCGCCACGGGCTTTCGCTCTGGCTGAATCGCATGCGTCACCTTGAAGCTCTCTGGGACGTGGCCATGACTCCAGTCCGCGGGACGCGGTGTGCCGCGAATGTCACTGAGACCTTGGTCTCGAGCGAATGCCACGACGTGCTTGAGGAGCAGGGGCCCGTGGTCCAGGTGGCAGCGCTTCTCGTTGCAGGCGATTTCGTTCAGCGTCACAGCGTCATCGCCGAACGTGCCGACGAAGGAGAGCACTGGCTTCTCGGAACGCCCGGTGTCCCCTTCGTACAGGTAGTGGTCCACCGCGCCGCGCCGTTGAAGCCGCGTCACGAAGACCCGCCTGTCAGCGAGCTGGGCAATCTCCACCAGGACTTCGCCAGCCGCGAGGCGCTTCTCGATTCGAGCCAGCAGCTCCGCCAGGCCCTGTGTCTCGACTTCAAGGGCACGAAGCGCGCTGCTCGCGCCTTCCGCCCGGGTGGCCGCGGCCTCATACCGGCTGGCGTAGCCGAAGGTGATGAGGTTCAGCAGGCTGCCTTCCGCCATGGATGTCCCCTCGCGTGCTGCGAAAAAACGGCGAAGGTAGCAGTCCGTGCTTCGCTCGAAAACTGCGCAGGAACCCATGCCTTTGTTGCGCATGTCAGGGCGCGCGCATGGCGCGTGGTGGCGGTCCTTCTTGTGGCATGTCCGCTCGTCATAGGGGGCATGCCCAGGCGCTGCGCTCCCGTGGCCCACGGCCGCTCCACGCAGAGGTGTGCGGGGGCCAGTGCTCAACGGAGTCTTGGCGCTCTCGGAGGCTCTTGGGGCGCTCTGGGCCGGAGTGCCGACCGCCTTGCGTGGCGGGCGAGCACCCCCAGTGAAACGGCGGCGGAGACGGCTGATCCGGAGCCTCCGAAGGCGCCTTCACTTTGAGTATTGATTGGGAGGGTCGCCGCCGGGCGTGCGTTGCCCCCTCGGGGACCAGCAAAGCAGGTAAGAGACGAAACCAGAAAGCAGAGAGAGACGCCTTCCCAGAAACCTCAGAGCGGAAAGAGCGGGTCTCCAGGGGAATGTTGTTAACCGCCTCCCCAAAAGTTAACAGCACCTGTTAACCACTCTCGACCTCTCTCTCCCCAAAACGGGTGAAAGAGCGGTCCAGAGAGCCCAATCAGCGGCGGAGGAGAGGGGGCATCTCGCTCTGCGGGGTAGAGAGCCGAGAGCGCCCTCTTCAGCACCGCGAGCCAAAATCCCTTGGGATTCAGCGGCTTAAGCACGAAGGCCCCGCGATATGCATCGCGAGGCCCGTGTTAAACAAAAAGGCCCTGCCAGTTGGCAGGGCCTTTCAAGTAGCTCCCCGACGAGGACTCGAACCTCGGACCTAGTGATTAACAGTCACCCGCTCTACCGGCTGAGCTATCGGGGAATATGTCCTCGTTGCGGTACGGCGACGACGCCGCAGCGATGACGCGCTTTCTAGAGAACGGAGCCCCCTCTGTCAACAGTCCCGTTTGATCCGCTCTCCCGGCTCCACGGTCCACCCTGGTCCGCCCTCGCCGGACTCGCCCCCGTGTCCTCCGAGGCCATCTCCCTCGTGCTCGCCGGCTCCCCCGCCGAGCGCGTCGTGGATCGCACCCTCCGTGCTCATCGCTCCCTCTCCCGCGACCAGCGCCAGGCCCTCAAAGAAGCCATCTTCAACGTCGGCCTCTGGCGCCGCCGCCTCGCCTTCCTCCTCGACCAGGACGACGCTCCACCCCCGCTCCTCCTCTTCGCCTTCCTCCACGGCCTCGCCCACGTCCCCGCCCCCGAGGCCGCCTCGCTCGCCGGGGTAGGGGAGGGCGTCCCCACCCTGAATC